>NZ_JBSGQV010000006.1:213264-320208 GCF_053606025.1 Streptomyces sp. NPDC055254
CCCGACCGACAACCGCCACCCCAACACCCCCCCCCCTCCGCGCGGCCCCCCCCCGGGCACCCCCCGCCCCCCCCGCCCCCGGCGCCGGGCACCGGGGCCGGGCCGACCACGGAACGACCCCCGGCCGCGAGGCGGTCCCGCTGCCCGAGGCAGGGCCTTCGCCGCGTACGCAGACGCCGGCCGCCGACCCGGGCAAGGTCGCCACGTTTTCCCGGCCGTCCGGGCCGGGGCCCGGCCCGCGAGGAGCCCGGCCCGCGCAGCCGGTGGATCGGCGGGCGGGGCGTACGGGCGGCGGCCCCGGCGGGCCCGCGCCGGTTCTCCACAGGCTGGGGACAGCGCGTCTGCTACCGGTCGGTACCCCCTCGCCCGAGTCCTGCCCCGGGTGGCGTCCCTCACGGTAGCCGGAGGTTGACAGCCCGAAGCGCTGGATGCCCGTGTGAGCCTCTTTGAGCCCCTTCCCGCATATGGGGAGTCGGAGAGAGGAGGTTCAGGGCGGCACATGCGGACTCAGGTACCGGCAAACCCCCATTCATGTCGGTGGTACCGGTAGACTGGAGCCCAATCCCGCCCAATCGCGGGATCACCTGTTGAGTACCGCTGACAAACGCTGACAACGCAGATCGACGCAGCCGCTCCCGCTCGCATGCCTGCTGGCCCGGAGTACGGCCTGTGCTGTGCCAGAAAGGGCGCTTCGTGGCCGATTCCGGCAACCCCAACGACAAGAACGAGTCCACCGCCGAGGGCGAGGCCGGTGGGGCGAACCAGTCCTCGTACACCGGCAGCAACATCCAGGTCCTGGAGGGCCTGGACGCGGTCCGCAAGCGGCCGGGCATGTACATCGGATCGACGGGTGAGCGCGGACTGCACCACCTCGTCTACGAGGTCGTCGACAACTCGGTCGACGAGGCGCTCGCCGGGCACGCGGACACCATCGACGTGACGATCCTCGCCGACGGCGGTGTCAAGGTCGTGGACAACGGCCGCGGCATCCCCGTCGACATCGTCCCGTCCGAGGGCAAGCCGGCCGTCGAGGTCGTGCTGACCGTCCTGCACGCGGGCGGCAAGTTCGGCGGCGGCGGCTACGCCGTCTCCGGCGGTCTGCACGGCGTCGGCGTCTCCGTCGTGAACGCCCTGTCGACGAAGGTCGCGGTCGAGGTCCGGCGTGACGGCTACCGCTGGACCCAGGACTACAAGCTCGGCGCCCCGACCGCCGCGTTGGCGAAGAACGAGGAGACCGGCGAGACCGGTACCTCGGTCACGTTCTGGGCCGACCCCGACATCTTCGAGACCACCGAGTACTCCTTCGAGACGCTCTCGAGGCGCTTCCAGGAGATGGCCTTCCTGAACAAGGGCCTGACCCTGTCGCTGACCGACGAGCGCGAGTCGGCGAAGGCGACCGTCGGCGCGGACGACCCGGACGCGGATGTCACCGAGCCCGCGGCGCGCACGGTGAAGTACTACTACGAGGGCGGCATCGTCGACTTCGTGAAGTACCTCAACTCGCGCAAGGGCGAGCTGATCCACCCGACCGTCATCGACGTCGAGGCCGAGGACAAGGAGCGCATGCTCTCGGTCGAGATCGCCATGCAGTGGAACTCGCAGTACACGGAGGGCGTCTACTCCTTCGCGAACACGATCCACACGCACGAGGGCGGTACGCACGAGGAGGGCTTCCGTGCGGCGCTGACCGGCCTGGTCAACCGCTACGCGCGCGAGAAGAAGCTGCTCCGCGAGAAGGACGACAACCTCGCCGGCGAGGACGTCCGCGAGGGTCTGACGGCGATCATCTCGGTCAAGCTCGGCGAGCCGCAGTTCGAGGGTCAGACGAAGACCAAGCTGGGCAACACGGAGGCCAAGACCTTCGTGCAGAAGGTCGTGCACGAGCACCTCAACGACTGGTTCGACCGGAACCCGAACGAGGCCGCGGACATCATCCGCAAGTCGATCCAGGCGGCCACGGCGCGCGTCGCGGCCCGCAAGGCCCGTGACCTGACCCGTCGCAAGGGCCTGCTGGAGAGCGCTTCGCTGCCGGGCAAGCTGTCCGACTGCCAGTCGAACGACCCGACGCAGTGCGAGATCTTCATCGTCGAGGGCGACTCGGCCGGCGGCTCGGCCAAGTCCGGCCGCAACCCGATGTACCAGGCCATCCTGCCGATCCGCGGCAAGATCCTGAACGTCGAGAAGGCCCGTATCGACAAGATCCTCCAGAACACCGAGGTGCAGGCGCTGATCTCGGCGTTCGGCACCGGGGTGCACGAGGACTTCGACATCGAGAAGCTCCGCTATCACAAGATCATCCTGATGGCGGACGCCGATGTCGACGGCCAGCACATCAACACCCTGCTGCTGACCTTCCTCTTCCGCTTCATGCGGCCGCTGGTCGAGGCCGGGCACGTGTACCTCTCCCGACCGCCGCTGTACAAGATCAAGTGGGGTCGCGACGACTTCGAGTACGCGTACTCGGACCGCGAGCGCGACGCCCTGGTCGAGCTCGGCAAGCAGAACGGCAAGCGGATCAGGGAAGACTCGATCCAGCGCTTCAAGGGTCTGGGCGAGATGAACGCCGAGGAACTGCGCATCACCACCATGGACGTCGACCACCGCGTGCTCGGCCAGGTCACCCTGGACGACGCGGCGCAGGCCGACGACCTGTTCTCGGTGCTGATGGGCGAGGACGTCGAGGCGCGGCGCTCCTTCATCCAGCGCAATGCCAAGGACGTTCGGTTCCTCGACATCTGAGTCGGCTCAGCTGACTGCCTGAAAGGACTTCTGACCAGCAATGGCCGACGAAATCACCCCCACCGCCGAGAACCCGGCGGAGGAACAGCCCGTGGTGCGCATCGAGCCCGTCGGGCTCGAGACGGAGATGCAGCGCTCCTACCTCGACTACGCGATGTCCGTCATCGTCTCGCGCGCGCTGCCGGACGTACGGGACGGCCTCAAGCCGGTCCACCGGCGCGTGCTCTACGCGATGTACGACGGCGGGTACCGGCCCGAGAAGGGCTTCTACAAGTGCGCCCGCGTCGTCGGCGACGTCATGGGCACCTACCACCCGCACGGCGACACCTCGATCTACGACGCCCTGGTCCGCCTGGCCCAGCCGTGGTCGATGCGCATGCCGCTGGTGGACAGCAACGGCAACTTCGGCTCCCCGGGCAACGACCCGGCGGCCGCGATGCGCTACACCGAGTGCAAGCTGATGCCGCTGGCCATGGAGATGCTCCGGGACATCGACGAGGAGACCGTCGACTTCCAGGACAACTACGACGGCCGCAACCAGGAGCCGACGGTCCTGCCGGCGCGCTTCCCCAACCTGCTGGTCAACGGCAGCGCCGGCATCGCCGTCGGTATGGCCACCAACATCCCGCCGCACAACCTCCGCGAGGTCGCGGCGGGCGCGCAGTGGGCGCTGGAGCACCCGGAGGCCTCCCACGAGGAGCTCCAGGACGCGCTCATCGAGCGGATCAAGGGACCGGACTTCCCCTCCGGCGCCCTGGTCGTGGGCCGCAAGGGCATCGAGGAGGCGTACCGGACCGGTCGCGGCTCCATCACGATGCGCGCGGTGGTGGAGGTCGAGGAGATCCAGAACCGCCAGTGCCTGGTGGTCACCGAGCTCCCGTACCAGACCAACCCCGACAACCTGGCGCAGAAGATCGCCGACCTGGTGAAGGACGGCAAGGTCGGCGGCATCGCCGACGTCCGCGACGAGACCTCCTCGCGGACCGGCCAGCGCCTGGTCATCGTGCTCAAGCGCGACGCGGTCGCCAAGGTCGTGCTGAACAACCTCTACAAGCACACCGACCTGCAGACGAACTTCGGCGCGAACATGCTGGCGCTGGTGGACGGCGTGCCGCGCACCCTGTCGATCGACGCGTTCATTCGCCACTGGGTGACGCACCAGATCGAGGTCATCGTCCGGCGCACGCGCTTCCGCCTGCGCAAGGCGGAGGAGCGCGCCCACATCCTGCGCGGCCTGCTCAAGGCGCTCGACGCGATCGACGAGGTCATCGCGCTGATCCGGCGCAGCAACACGGTCGAGATCGCGCGCGAGGGCCTGATGGGCCTGCTGGAGATCGACGAGATCCAGGCGAACGCGATCCTGGAGATGCAGCTGCGCCGCCTGGCGGCGCTGGAGCGGCAGAAGATCGTCGCCGAACACGACGAGCTCCAGGCGAAGATCAACGAGTACAACGCGATCCTGGCCTCCGAGGAGCGCCAGCGCTCGATCGTCAGCGAGGAACTGGCGGCGATCGTCGAGAAGTTCGGCGACGACCGGCGTTCCAAGCTGGTGCCCTTCGACGGCGACATGTCCATGGAGGACCTGATCGCCGAAGAGGACATCGTCGTCACGATCACGCACGGCGGGTACGTCAAGCGCACCAAGACCGAGGACTACCGCTCGCAGAAGCGCGGCGGCAAGGGCGTGCGCGGCACGAAGCTGAAGCAGGACGACCTGGTCGACCAC
Source organism: Streptomyces sp. NPDC055254 (assembly GCF_053606025.1). NCBI lineage: Bacteria > Bacillati > Actinomycetota > Actinomycetes > Kitasatosporales > Streptomycetaceae > Streptomyces > Streptomyces sp. NPDC055254. The sequence goes on from NZ_JBSGQV010000006.1 coordinate 217,730, forward strand.
TTCTTCGTGTCCACCACGCACCACTGGCTGCTGTTCTTCACCAACAAGGGCCGCGTCTACCGGTCCAAGGCGTACGAGCTCCCGGACGCGGGCCGCGACGCCCGCGGGCAGCACGTGGCGAACCTGCTGGCCTTCCAGCCGGACGAGAAGATCGCCCAGATCCTCGCGATCCGCGACTACGAGGCGGCGCCCTACCTGATCCTGGCCACCAAGGGCGGCCTGGTGAAGAAGACGGCGCTCAAGGACTACGACTCGCCCCGATCGGGTGGTGTCATCGCCATCAACCTGCGGGAGACCGGGGACGGCGGCGACGACGAGCTGATCGGCGCCGAGCTGGTGTCCGCCGCGGACGACCTGCTGCTGATCAGCAAGAAGGCGCAGTCGATCCGCTTCACGGCGACCGACGACGCGCTGCGTCCGATGGGCCGGGCGACCTCGGGCGTGAAGGGCATGAGTTTCCGCGAGGGCGACGAACTGCTCTCCATGAGCGTGGTCCGGCCGGGTACGTTCGTCTTCACCGCGACCGACGGCGGCTACGCCAAGCGGACGCCGGTGGACGAGTACCGCGTCCAGGGCCGCGGTGGTCTGGGCATCAAGGCAGCCAAGATCGTGGAGGACCGCGGGTCCCTCGTCGGGGCGCTCGTGGTGGACGAAACGGACGAGATTCTCGCCATCACCCTCGGCGGTGGTGTGATTCGTACGCGCGTCAACGAAGTCAGGGAGACCGGCCGTGACACCATGGGCGTCCAGCTGATCAACCTGGGCAAGCGGGATGCCGTGGTGGGCATCGCCCGCAACGCCGAGGCCGGTCAGGAAGCTGACGAGGTCGACGAGATCGAGACAGAGATCGGGACCGAGGCAGCCGACGCACCGGCCGCCGAGGCCGCCGGGGGCACGCAGCCCTCGGCCGGGGAGCACGAGGAGTAAGTCGTGAGTGGAGCCACGGGCGCCGGACCGGCCATGACTGGAGAGAACGGTGCCCGTGGCCCTGCCGCGGACTCCCAAGGGGGAACCGTGACGGACACCCGAGGACCGCAGCCGCAGGCCGGCGCGGGACCGGACCACGGCCTGGCGGCACCGCCGTACCAGCCGCCGCAGGCCTACTCGGCGCCCTCGGGCCCGGGAGCGCCGCGCGGCGGCGTGGGCGGGGCGGCGCAGCGCAAGCCGCGTACGGGGGCCCGTACGGCCCCCAGGACCCGCAAGGCGCGGCTGCGGGTGACGAAGGCCGACCCGTGGTCGGTGATGAAGGTCAGCTTCCTGCTGTCGATCGCGCTCGGCATCTGCACGATCGTGGCGGCGGTGGTGCTGTGGATGGTCATGGACGCCATGGGTGTCTTCTCGACCGTCGGCGGCACGATCAGCGAGGCGACCGGCTCGAACGAGAGCAACGGCTTCGACCTCCAGTCGTTCCTGTCGCTGCCGCGCGTGATCGTCTTCACGTCGGTGATCGCGGTCATCGACGTGGTGCTGGCGACGGCCCTCGCCACGCTGGGCGCCTTCATCTACAACCTGTCGGCGGGCTTCGTCGGCGGTGTGGAGCTCACGCTCGCCGAGGACGAGTGAGCTCCGGAGACCTCCGCACGGGGTGCCGATGACGCGCGGATGACCTGCGCAGACGGCTCCGGACAACGGATTTTGGACTGACCGCGTCTGTGCGCTAATCTTCTGGAGTCAGCGCGCAGCGCGGATGGGGCTATAGCTCAGTTGGTTAGAGCGCATCCCTGATAAGGATGAGGCCACAGGTTCAAATCCTGTTAGCCCCACAGTGTCGAAGACCCCCAGGCCCGAGGCCTGGGGGTCTTCTTCGTTGGGCCGTCCGAGGGGTCGGCAGGTCACCGATCGGTATCGGTCGGTGTGTATTGTTGGCGGCCATAAGTCCCCAACGTCAACGAAAGACGAGGTCGCGCGGTGAAGAAGCTGCTCCTGGTCGCACTGGCCGCCATCGGCGGGCTCCTCGTGTACCGCCAGATCCAGGCGGACCGCGCCGAGCAGGACCTGTGGACGGAGGCAACTGACTCCGTGCCCTCTGGTTCCGGTGTGTGAGACCGAAAGCTGATCGCTCGAAGCCCCGACTGCCGCTGCGGCCGGGGCTTTGTGCTGTTCTGTGGTGAAAAGTTACGTTATGAAAAGATTTGGCTTGCGCTAGCAAACTCGGGGTGGGCGTGATGGGTCGGGTACGGCGGAACGTGCGGGCGGTGGCCGGGACCGGAGCGGCGGCCGTGCTCCTGGCGGCGCTCCCTCCGGGGGCCGCGGGGGCCGCGCCCGTGGCGCCGGAGCCGGTGCCCGCGTACCGGGCGGCGGACGGCGCGAAGAAGGTCGAGGGCAAACCCTCCACGGCCGACGCCCCGCAGCTGGCGGTCGGGAACCTCTACGCGGACACGATCTCTCCCGGGGACCGCCTCTACCGGCTGGTGCTGGAGAAGGACGGCTCGAACGTCTACGTCTCCGCCGTGGCCCGGCCCGCCGCGGGTGCCGAGGTGAGCTACAGCGACGGCATCGCGGTCCAGGTCATGACCACGGAGGGGCGGGCCTGCCCCGGCAACCCGGGGCGGGCGGACTTCGGCTACGACCCGGTGCCGATCAGCGCCGTCGGCATCCGCTGGGGCGCCGAGGACGCGGTCTGCGCCCCGGCCGGCGTGTACTACGTGAAGGTCACCCGCACCTCGGCCAAGGGCTCCGACCAGAGCCCCTGGCCGCTCGAACTCCGCGTCCAGCGCGAGCCGGCGCGGGGCCCCGGGGGACCCACGAGCGCGCCCGACCCCCGGCCCTCCGCCGCCCCGGTGCTTCCGGGCACGGAGCCCGCGGCCCGCGCGGGCGGCACCGGCTTCAACGACGCCCGCGCCCTGGGCGCCGGGGTGTTCCGCGACGACCTGCGGCCGGGGCAGACCCGTTTCTACCGGGTCCCGCTGGACTGGGGGCAGCAGCTCGGCGTCGGCGCCGAACTCGCCGGGGCGAGGATGACGAAGGAGTCCGGCTCGGCCCCGGGCGGGCTCAGCGTCTCGCTCTACAACCCCTACCGCCAGCTGGTCACCTCCAAGGACGCCTCGTACGACGGCGAGCAGGCCGGGGTGACCCTGGGGAGGACCGCGCCCGTCGCCTACGAGAACCGCTACGCCAGCGAGCGCACCGTCCACTCGGTGGCGCTCGCCGGCTGGTACTACCTCGCCGTCACGATGGGCGGGAAGGTCGGCGAGTTCACCGAGGACGCGCAGCCCGTGCCACTGACCCTGCGGATGGACGTGGCAGGCCGGGGCGCCGCGGGGCCCGCGTACCAGGAGGGCCTGGCCGCGAGCGGGTTCGGGGTCGGCGGGGCGGACCGGGCCGCCGCCGAGGAGGGGCTGACCGCCCCGGAGGCCGCCGACGCCGCGGCGAACCGGTCGGCGATGCGCGTGGTCGCCGCCGCGGGCTTCGGTACCGGGACGTTGCTGCTGGCCGGGCTCGGCGGCTGGATCCTGCTGGCCCGCCGGGGCCGTTCCGTCACATCCGGGTGAGGGCCCAGACGCCGACCGCGAAGCAGAGCAGTGCCGCGAGGACGACCGCGGCCCGCACCCGGGCCGTGGGCGGGGCGACGGCGGCGGGGCGCGGCGCCGGGGCGGCGAGGTCCGCGGGAGCCGGCGGACGCCACCCGTACGGCGTCGGGGGCGGGAGGTGGAAACTGCCCGTCTCCGAGGGTCCGTACGAGGGCCCGGAGGCGGGCCCGTACGGGGGTCCCGGTGCGGGCCCGGGTGCGGGCCCGGGCCCCGGGGCGGGTCCGTACGCGGACCCCTGGGTCGGGACGGCCGGGCGCGGCGGGTGGCCGCCCGGGCCGCCCGCCACGCCCCGCGCGCCCTGGGCCTGCGGCGGGCGCTGTGCCCCAGGCGCACCTGGTGCCCCGGGTGCGCCCTGTGCGCCCGTCAGGGCCGCTGCCGGGGTGCCTGCGGGGTGTCCCGGAGGGGTGGGCGCGGCCGGGCCGCCGGAGAGGGCGCCGCGCGGGTCGGTGCGGGTGGGCTCCGCCGCCGTCGCCGCCGGTCCGCCGAGGGGGTACGAGGGGGCCGTGGGCGGCCCGGCGACGGCCGGGCCCGGGCGGCTCGGGGCCGATTCTTCCCGGTGTCGGCCCAGCGGGCCCTGAGGTCCGAAACCGGCCGGGAGCGGACCGAGTTGGTCGAAGACCTCCACCAGGTCCCGGTCGCCGGCGGCCGCCAGGAGCTCCACGGCCTGGGACAGGGCCTTGCGGGCCCCCGTGGCCGTCTTGAACCGGCTGTGGGGGTCCGGCTGCAGCAGACCGGAGACGACGTCCCAGATCGGCGCCGGGACGCCTTCCGGGGCGCCGGGGGTGCCCTGGGCGGTGAACTGCTCCACCAGGGCCCGGGAATCGGGCTTGCGGCCCTGCAGGAGGTACAGCGCGACCAGTCCGACGGCGAACAGGTCGGCCGAGAAGTCCGGCTCGGCGCCCAGCAGTTGCTCGGGGGCGAAATATCCGGGCGTGCCCACGACGTAGTCGGTCTCGGTCAGCCGGGGCTCGCCCTTGCGCATGGAGATGCCGAAGTCGGACAGCCGCAGGTGCGGCCGCCCGGTTCCGGTGGCCTCCATCAGGATGTTGGCCGGCTTGATGTCGCGGTGGACGACGCCCTCCGCGTGCACCGCCGCGAGCCCCGACAGGAGCTGGTCGAGCAGCGTGCACACGAAACGGGGCGGGAGGGGGCCGTAGTCCCCGATCACGTGCCCCAGGGAGCCCCCGGCGACCAGGTCCATGGTGAACAGGACCTTGTCGTCGTCGGCTGCCCAGCTGGCGGGGGCCAGTACGTGCGGGTGGTCGATCCGCAGGGCCTGCTCCCGCACGAACCGCAGGAGGGTGTGCGCGTCGCTCTGCAGCAGGACCTTCGCGGCGACGTACCGGCGGCGGCGATGGTCCCAGGCCCGCCACACGGCGCCCGCCCCGCCGCGCCCGATCGGATCGATCAACTCGTACCGGCCGGCGAAGATCTTACCCATCGCTGCGCCCGTCCCCCGTCCCCCGTCGCCGTGCGTGCGGTCAGTTCTGGTGCGCCTCGTAGTGGGCGACCGCGTCGGCGGTGCGTCCCGCGCCGTACACCCGGAGGAACTCTGCCAGTTCCGGATGGCTGGGGGCCAGCGAGGCCGCCGCGTCGATGATGTCCCCGGCCGCGGAGACCGACCGCAGGAGCGACTGGATCTCGCGGACGACCCGCTTGACCGTGGGCGCGCCCGAGCTGGTGGGGGTCTGGCCGCTGTTGCTGAGGACGGAGCCCCCCTGGGTCTTCTTGATCTCGTCCATCCGGTCGGTCGCCTCCACCGCGCTGACGCTCCCGTCGGCCACCTGGCCGGCGAGATCCTGGAGGGCCTGGACGCGCTGCACCACGGCCGGGTTGCCGATCTTGGCGCGCTGGCCGCTCATCAGCTGGGAGAGCATGGGCGCCGACAGTCCGAGGACGGCAGCGAGGCGGGCCTGGTTCAAGCCGAGGTCATCTATGAGCCGGCGGAAGAGCGCTCCCAGGGGCTCCCCGTACCAACTCCGTTGCAGCTCTCTGGCTCTGGCCGTGGCCTCTTGCTGTACTGCGTCCACTCTTCGTACTCCCCTTCGCTGGTGCGAACCTCGCGAGCATCTTACGGAGCGTGGTCGCGGGGCGGGAGTCCCTATCATTTTGCGGGAAGAGGGGGTACACCCGGTACTCTGTTCTGCGGAACGACCCCTCCTCGTACGAGGGACGGGTGCGTCCGTATTCCGGGGCCTTAGCTCAGTTGGTAGAGCGCTGCCTTTGCAAGGCAGATGTCAGGAGTTCGAATCTCCTAGGCTCCACTCCTGGAAGGCCCCCTTGACCTGCGAAAACGCAGTTCAAGGGGGCTTTTTGCCTCGCCAGACGGCGGGCGGACACCTCGTCCTTCGTGCCCATCTCCAGCCGGCGCGGGATGGAGCGGCGCAGCTCGCCCTTGGGCGAGTTCCTCGCCGCCGGGATCGGCGAGGTGACGGCGTCGCCGAAGGGGCGGGCGGACTCCCAGACGCTCTCCCGGGAGCGGTAGAGGTAGCTCACCATCGACGGGTCGCGCACGACGAGCGCGCCCTGGCCGGGCGGCTGCTCGGCCTCGGAGATGACCGCAGGGTCAGGCAGCCCTGGGCGGCGAAGTCCGAGTTGTCGCGCGGGACGGCGTGCAGGAGGCGCCGCCCGGTGACCAGCCAGGTGAAGTGGCGAGGGCGGGTATCCGTCACCGGGGCTGGAGATCGATCCAGTAGCGCCGCTTGGGACCGATCAAGGTCTCCCGGACGTCCTCCAGGACCCCGCCGTTGTGCTCGATCGTGCGCACCGAAGGTTCGTTGTCGGGGTCGCAGGTCAGCAGGACCCGGTCCATTCCCCGGATCCGCGCCTCGTGGAGCACCTCGCGCAGCGCCCAGGTGGCCAGGCCGCGCCGGCGGGCCGAGGGGCGGATGCTGTAGCCGATGTGGCCTCCCGCGTCGAGGAGGAAGGCGTTCAGGTAGTGGCGCAGGTCGATGGAGCCGAGGTAGGTGTCGCCTTCGGCGATCCACCAGTAGGTGGCGGGGACCCGGCCCGGCTCGACCGGGGCCGTGCGGTCCGAGCACCGGCGCAGCCACTGCACCCAGGCTTCGAAGCCCTCCGGGTCCTCCACGTCGTCCTGGGCGCCGAGCCCACTCCCGTCCATGTGGGCGTCCTCGCCCCACTCCGCGCGCGCGGCGGTCCAGGAGGGGTACAACCGGGCGGTGGGGGTGATGAGCTCGGGCATGTTCCGGACGCTACCAGGAGGCCCGCTCCTGTCCGCGGGGCGATGTTTCACGTGAAACATCGCCCCGCGGGAGCGTCACGGCCACCGCGACGTCGGTCAGCAGCCGTGCGGCGCCGATCGCGAGGGCCAGGGGGTACCGGCAGTGACGGCGCCCTCCCGCGCCTGGGTCCCTCGGACGGCCCCGTCACAGGGCCGTCGCAAGCACCGTGTCCGACAGTGGGACGAGGGGCACCGAGCCCGGCGGCACCACACGGCGGAGGCGTACAGACATGGGACTCTTCGACTTCCTGAAGTCCGACAAGAAGAAGGCGCACGAGGACGCCGACAAGGCGCGGGAGCAGAATCAGCAGCAGGCGACGGCCGGATCGGCAGCCGCCACGAGCACCGCGTCCGACGCCGCGTCGGCCACCAGGGCCGCCGCCGAGCGGATGGCGGCCGCCGCGCCGCCCAAGCCGGCCCCCGCCGCCCCGGCCCCGACGTCGGCCGCGCACAAGGCCGTTCCCGCCACCCCGACCCCGACGTCGGCCGCGCACAAGGCCGTTCCCGCCACTCCCAGGCCAGCCGCCGTGCCACCGAAGCCGGCGGCGGCCTCCACGCGGCCCGGCGCGCCCCACACCCCGACCCCGATGTCGGCCGCGCACAAGGCCGTTCCGGCGGCCCCCGAGCCGGCCGCCACCGCCAAGAAGCGCACGTACACGGTCCAAACCGGGGACTCGCTCTCCGCGATCGCCCGCCGGGAGCTCGGCAACGAGGGCCGCTGGCGCGAGCTCTACGCCATGAATCAGGGGGTCATCGGCCCCAACCCCGACCTCATCCGCCCCGGCACGGTCCTCCACCTCCCCGGCTGACGTGCCCGCGCCCGGCCGACCCGGCGCGCGCCGCCACGCCGAAGGGGCCCGGATCCTGGTGGATCCGGGCCCCTTCGAACGCTGCGGACGGACGGGTCAGAGCTGCTTGTCCTGCGGGCTCGGACCCGAGCCCGAGTCCGCCTCGCGCTCCTTCTCCGCCAGTTCGTCGTCGAAGCTGGTCGTGCCGGTGTCGCGCGCCGGGACCTCCGTGGCCGCCGGCGGCTCGACGAGCCAGTCCGGATTCGACTGCTGGTCCCACCACTTCCACGCCGCGAACGCCGCGCCCGCGAGTACGCCGGCGATCGCGACCCCGCGCAGGGCCCGCCCGCGGCGCGCCCGCCGCTCGTGGCGCCGCACCAGCCGGCGCACCTCCTGGGCCGTCACCTGTCCGCGCAGGGCGGCCAGCGCCGCGGTCGAGCGGGACGCGGCCTCCTCGGCGGCCGGAGTGGCCGCCACGATGACGCTCTCGATCTTCGGCTGCGTGTAGTCGGCCGCCTGCCGGGCGGCCCGGCGCGTCTGCTCGACGGCCCTCGCCGCCGCCCGGTCCACGTTCGGCGGCACGTGTGCGCGCGCCGACTTGAGCATGGGTTGCAGATGGCAGTCGTACGTCACGCGGGCTTGTCGGGCGGCCTCGTTGGCCGCGTGCGACACCATGGGCGCCAGCCGCTCATTCGCCTCATGCGCGTAGTGCACCGCGGCATCCTTGGCGGATTCTGCGTACGGCGCCACCACTTCCGCCGCGTATCGGACACTCTCCCTGGCGCTCTCGGCGGCCAGGCGTGCGCTGTCCTTGCGGGTCACGGGATCCTCCTCCTCGGTGGCGGACACAGTTCACCTTTCCACCCTTTGTCGGATCATGCCTGCCGCACCGCCGGGGAGCATGCGTGACAAGGCATACGGGTGGCGGATTTTCAGTGGCGGGCTGCGCTCCGTGCGACTATCTGGACCGACAGTGATGACTATGGAAGGCAGACCCGTGGCCGAGAAGCTCTACGCCACCCTGAAGACCAGCAAGGGCGACATCGAGATCGAGCTGCTGGCGAACTTCGCCCCGAAGACCGTACGCAACTTCGTGGAACTGGCCACGGGCGCCCGCGAGTGGACGCGTCCCACCGACGGGCAGAAGACCACGGATCCCCTGTACGACGGCACCGTCTTCCACCGCGTGATCAGCGGCTTCATGATCCAGGGCGGCGACCCGCTCGGGAACGGCACCGGCGGCCCGGGCTACCAGTTCGCCGACGAGTTCCACCCCGACCTCGCCTTCACCAAGCCCTACCTGCTCGCCATGGCCAATGCCGGGCCGGGCACCAACGGCTCGCAGTTCTTCATCACCGTCGCCCCCACCGCCTGGCTGACGCGCAAGCACACCATCTTCGGCGAGGTCACCGACCCGGCCAGCCGGAAGGTCGTGGACCACATCGCCGGAGCCCCCACCAACCCGCGCACCGAGCGCCCCCTGGACGACGTGATCATCCAGTCGGTCGTCGTCGAGAAGCGCTGACCCGGGAACCTTTCCGCCCCGCCCGTCCGTCCTGGATACATACCGGATCGGCGGGGCGCGCATCCCGGCCCCGCCGCTGATCGAGGGGACCGATGGACACCGACCGCCTGCCGGGCTGCTACCGCCACCCGGACCGCGACACGGGGATCAGCTGCACCCGTTGCGAGCGTCCCATCTGCCCCGAGTGCATGATCAGCGCCTCGGTCGGCTTCCAGTGCCCCGAATGCGTCCGCGAGGGCTCCGGCACGGGCCACCGCCCGGGCGCGAACGCCCCGCGCACCGTCGCGGGCGGGGTGGTGGCCGCCGATCCCCACCGCGTCACCAAGATCCTCATCGGCATCAACGCGGCCGTGTTCCTCCTGGCGCAGGTCGTGCCCTCGATCGTCGTCCCGATGGAGCTGCTCGGCCGGTACGTCCTGTCCTTCGGCGGCCCCGCGGAGGGGGTCTCCACCGGCGAGTACCACCGCCTGCTGACCTCGGTCTTCCTGCACGTCGAGTGGTGGCACGTGATCGGCAACATGATCGGCCTGTGGGTGATCGGCGGTCCGCTCGAAGCAGCGCTGGGCCGGGCCCGCTACCTCGCCGTCTACCTGCTGTCCGGCCTCGGCGGCAGCGCCCTCGTCTACCTGCTGACCGCGCCCAACACCCCGACCCTGGGGGCGTCCGGAGCCGTCTTCGGCCTGCTCGGCGCGACCGTCGTACTCGCGCGCCGGCTGCGGTACGAGATGCGGCCGGTGATCGTGATGGTCGTGCTGATGCTGTTCCTGACCTTCGTACCGATCGGCGGCGGCCTCCACGTGTCCTGGCAGGCCCACGTGGGCGGCCTGGTCACGGGCGCGCTGGTGGCCCTGGGCATGCTCGCGCCCGCCACCGGCCGCAAGCGCGCACTGGTCCAGTGGGGGACCTGTGCGGGGGTGTTCCTGCTGGCGGGGGCGGTCGTCCTGGCCCGTACGGCCGCACTCACCTGATCACACCGGCGTCAACTCTCCACAGAGTTATCCACAGATCTTCTGTCTTTTCCTCAGGTGTGGATGACGCTGTGGATAACTCATGGGGAGAGCTTCCGTCAGCGGCGGATCAGTGCTACTTCCACTGCGTGGAAACACCGAATCCGGCGGCGATGAATCCAAAACCGACCACGATGTTCCAATTGCCCAGTGCCTCGACCGGCAGCTGGGTCTCGGTCACGTAGAAGACGACGATCCACGCGAGTCCGATGAGGAAGAGCGCCAGCATCACCGGGGCGACCCAGCTGCGGTTCGTCAGCCTGATCGCCTGGGGCTGCCTCGTCGGCGGCGGCGTGTAGTCGTCCTTCTTGCGGATACGTGACTTCGGCACGAGGGGCTCTCCTGTCGATGGGCTGGGGACCTTGCCTGCCCCGGGCGTCCGTTAGCGTAGTGGACCTGTGGCGTTGAAGGAGAAGGGTACGTTGAGCAATTCCGACGACTCCTCCGCGGGTCCCCGTCGCCGGGCCAGACCGGTCCGGCTGCTCACGGCCGCCGTGTTCGCCCTGGCCGGGCTGATCTTCGTCACGAGCTTCAACACCTCCAAGGGTACGAACATCCGGACGGACGCCTCGCTCCTCAAGCTGTCCGACCTGATCGAGGAGCGCGGCCACGACAACGCGGCGCTGGAGCAGAGCACCGGAGCGCTGCGCGGCCGGGTCGACGCCCTCGCCGAGCGCGACGACGGCAGGACCAAGGCCGAGGACGCCCGCATGGCCGCGCTGCGGACGGCCTCCGGCACCGAAGAGCTGTCCGGGAAGGGCCTGACGGTCACCCTCGACGACGCCCCGCCGAACGCCACCGCCCGCATCCCCCACGTGCCCGAGCCGCAGCCCAACGACCTGGTGATCCACCAGCAGGACCTCCAGGCCGTCGTGAACGCCCTCTGGCAGGGCGGCGCCGAGGGCATCCAGGTCATGGACCAGCGGCTGATCTCCACGAGCGCCGTGCGCTGCGTCGGCAACACCCTGATCCTCCAGGGCCGGGTGTACTCGCCCCCGTACAAGGTCTCGGCGGTCGGTGACCCGGGCGCGCTGCGCAAGGCCCTCGCCGCCTCCCCGGCGCTGCAGAACTACCAGCTGTACGTGAACGCGTACGGCCTCGGCTGGAAAGTGGACGAGCACAGGGCGCTGACACTTCCCGGCTACTCCGGCACAGTGGACCTCCACTATGCGAAGCCGGTGGAACCGACCCCCTGAACGGGCCCGCGCCGACGCCGTGCTGCGCCTGGTGGTGCGGACGTTCAGCGAGGCGTGCCTGACGGCGGGCACGGTGATCGTGCTCTTCGTCGCCTACGTCCTGCTGTGGACCGGGGTCAAGGCCGATCGCGCCATGGACGACGAGCGGGCCCGGCTGCGCGGCAGCTGGTCGGCGGCGGCCCCGGAGGCGGCGCCGGCGGCCGCCCCGGCCCCGGTCCCCGGCCCCGAGACCCCCGAGAGCTACCCCGAGGGCCGGGCCTTCGCCGAGATGTACGTGCCGCGCTTCGGCCGGGACTGGGTCAAGCCCGTCCTGGAGGGCACCGGCACCGAGCTGTTGAAGAAGGGCCTCGGCCACTACCCCGGCACCGCCCGCCTCGGCGCCACCGGCAACTTCTCGGTGGCGGGCCACCGGCGCACGTACGGGGACCCCTTCAAGGACTTCCCCGAGCTGCGCCCGGGGGACGCCGTGATCCTCAAGGACGCGACGACCTGGTACACCTACACCGTCCGGGGCGGGCCCCTGCGCACCCTGCCCACCGATGTCGCGGTCGTCGACCCGGTACCGCGGAAGTCGCCCTTCTCCGCCCCCGGCCGGTACCTGACGCTGACCACCTGCGAGCCGGAATGGGGCCACAGCCACCGGCTGGTCGTCTGGGCGGAGCTCACCGCGACCCGGATCGTGGGGCAGGGCAGGCCGGAGGGTTTGTCCGGGTGACCCTCCCCGCCGGGCCGGTGCCTCTAGTCTGTTGACGTACCGCTCCCGCGGTGCGTGGGACGATCGTGGACGAAGGGGAGCAAGGCGGCATGTACGGCTGGATCTGGCGGCACCTGCCGGGCAACGCGTGGGTGCGCGCGCTGATCTCGCTCGTACTCGCCCTCGCGGTGGTGTTCGTGCTGTTCCAGTACGTCTTCCCGTGGGCCGAGCCGCTCCTCCCGTTCAACGATGTGACGGTGGACGAGGGATCGGGAGCCACTCCGTGAGCGCGCGCATTCTGGTTGTGGACAACTACGACAGCTTTGTCTTCAACCTGGTCCAGTACCTCTACCAGCTCGGCGCCGCGTGCGAGGTGCTGCGCAACGACGAGGTCGAGCTCTCGCACGCGCAGGACGGCTTCGACGGCGTGCTGCTGTCCCCGGGCCCGGGGACGCCGGAGGAGGCGGGCGTCTGCGTCGACATGGTCCGGCACTGCGCGCGGACCGCGGTCCCGGTCTTCGGCGTGTGCCTCGGCATGCAGTCGATGGCCGTGGCGTACGGAGGGGTCGTGGGCCGGGCGCCCGAGCTCCTGCACGGCAAGACCTCACCCGTCGTCCACGGGGGCCTCGGGGTGTTCGAGGGCCTGCCCTCGCCGTTCACCGCCACCCGCTACCACTCCCTGGCCGCCGAGCCCCTGACCCTGCCGGACGCGCTGGAGGTCACCGCGCGGACCGAGGACGGGATCATCATGGGCCTGCGCCACCGGGAGCACGACGTGGAGGGCGTGCAGTTCCACCCCGAGTCCGTGCTGACCGAGTGGGGCCACCGGATGCTCGCGAACTGGCTGGTGCGCTGCGGTGACGCCGGCGCCGTGGAGCGCTCGGTGGGACTGGCCCCGGTGGTGGGCAAGGCCGTCGCGTGACCGCGGTCGCGCCGTCCGCGCCCACGGGGGGCCGGGCCGCGCGGCGCAGGGCGGCGCAGGAGGCCGCCAAGCGGGCCGCCCGACAGTCGCGCAGGCGCGGCGGGCGGCGACGCAGGCGGCCGGCGTCGGGCGGGCCGGTGGTCGTCGCGAGCCGGCTGGCCGGCGAGCTGTTCATCACCCTGGGCCTGGTGATGCTGCTGTTCGTCGCCTACCAGCTCTGGTACACGAACCTGCTGGCGGAGCGCACGGCGAGCGGGGCCGCGGGCTCCCTGCGCCAGACGTGGGAGCGGCAGCCCGACGGCGCGGTCCCGGCGCCCGAGGTGACCGCCTTCGAACCGGGGCAGGGATTCGCGATCCTCCACATCCCCAAGCTGGACGTGAAGGTGCCGGTGGCGGAGGGGATCAGCAAGCCCAAGGTGCTGGACCGCGGGCTGGTCGGGCACTACTCCGAGGGCGCGCTGAAGACGGCGATGCCGGCGGACCCGAAGGGCAACTTCGCGGTGGCGGGTCACCGCAACACGCACGGGGAGCCGTTCCGCTTCATCAACCGGCTGGTGCCCGGGGACCCCGTCGTGGTCGAGACGAGGGACGCGTACTACACGTACGAGACGACCTCGTCGCTGGCGCAGACCCCGCCGACGAACGTCGCGGTGCTGCGGCCGGTGCCGGAGGGCTCGGGCTTCACATCCGAGGGCCGGTACATCACCCTGACCACCTGCACCCCGGAGTTCACCAGCACCTACCGGATGATCGTATGGGGCAGGATGACCGACGAACGCCCCCGCAGCCAGGGCCCGCCGCCCGCGCTGACCAGCCCGTAGCAGCCACGAAGGACGAACCCGCAGTGTCTCGTGCCCGCCGCAGCCCCGACGCCGAGCGACCCCCGAGCCGCAGTCTGCTCGCCGGATTCCTGAGCCTGCTGGGCGAGGTGCTGATCACGGTGGGGCTGGTGCTCGCCCTGTTCGTGGCCTACTCGCTGTGGTGGACCAACGTCCTCGCCGACCGCCAGGCGTCCGCGCGGGGCGACCAGGTCCGCCGGCAGTGGCTGGCGCCCTCCCCCGCGGAGGCGGCGAAGCCCGCCGAGCCGGGCGCCCTGGACACCCGGGACGGCGTCGGCTTCCTGCACGTACCGGCGATGCGCAACGGCGAGGTGCTGGTCAAGCGCGGCACCGCCCCGGAGGTCCTGAACGACGGCGTGGCCGGCTACTACACCGAGCCGGTGAAGTCCGCGCTGCCGTGGGACGAGAAGGGCAACTTCTCGCTCGCCGCGCACCGCGACGGCCACGGCGCCAAGTTCCACCACATCGACAAGCTGCGCGGCGGCGACGCGATCGTCTTCGAGACGAAGGACACCTGGTACGTGTACAAGGTCTTCGCGGAGCTGCGCCAGACCTCGAAGTACAACGTGGACGTGATCAGCCCGGTCCCCAAGGAGTCGGGGCGCACCGCTCCGGGCCGCTTCATCACGCTGACGACCTGCACGCCGGTGTACACCTCGAAGTACCGCTACATCGTCTGGGGCGAGCTGGTCCGGACGGAGAAGGTGGACGTGAAGCGCACCCCGCCGGCGGAGCTGCGCTGACGTCCGGCGCCCGCGGCCCCGGGAAGGGCCCTGCGGGCGCCTGTGAGGCCCTACGACGGAGGCCCGGCCCCCCAAGGGGGCCGGGCCTCTTTGCGCAGGCGTGCGGGGCGGTGCCCGCGGAGCGGTCGGATCAGCGGCGGTTGCCGCCGGTCAGGCCCCCGAAGAGGCCGCCGCCGCCGTTGTTGTTGCCGCCGTCCTGCTGGCCGCCCGCGACGGTGTGGACGTTGACGACCTGGCCCGCGGCGATCGGCGAGCCGGCCGGCGGGTCCGAGAACAGCACCTTCGCGTTGTCGTCGCTCGGGCCCGAGAGCGCCGCCCCGAAGGACAGGTTGGCCCGTCGCAGCTCGTCCTTCGCCTGGGCGAGGGTCTTGCCGGTCAGGTTCGGGACCTGCGTCTGCTGCGCGGCCTTCGAGACGGTGATGTTCACCGTCTTGCCCACCTCGATCTGCTCGCCCGGCTGGTACTGCTGCTGGATGACCGTCTTCGGCGGCGCCCCGGGGGACTCCAGCTCCGTCGTGCTGCCGAGCTTCAGCTTGGCCTCGGCGAGGAGCTTGGAGGCGTCCTCCTTCGACTTGCCGAGGAGGTTGGGGACCTGTGCCTTGGACTGCTCCTTGGACACGGTCAGGGTGACCAGGTCGCCCTTCTTCGCCTCGGTACCGGGCTTGGGGTTCTGCTCCAGGACGATGCCGGGCGTCCGGTCGGACTCCACCAGCTTGCGCTCGACCTGGAACCCCTTGTCCTTCAGGGCCTTCTCCGCCGCGTCGTACTGCGTGTTCAGCACGTCGATGACCGGTACGGGGGCCGAGCCCGAGGAGATCTGCACCGTGACCGTCGAATCCTTCTCGACCTTGCTGTCCGGCGCCGGCTCCTGCTTGCAGACGGCGCCCTTGGGCTGCTCGTCGCAGACGACGTCGCCGCCCTTGACGACCTTCAGGCCGACGTTGTTGCCGTTCTGCTGCGCCTGCTCCAGGGTCGAACCGATGAACCGGGGGACCGTCGGCCGGTTGTCGGCGTTCCCGTTGACCAGGGAGCGGCCGATGAGGATCGCGCCGACCAGGACGAGGATGCCGGCCGCCACGAGCAGGATCGTGGACGCCTTGCTCTTCTTCTGGCGGCGGTGCGGGCCCTGGTCGTAACCGCCGTGGCCCTGGTCGCCGTACCCGTATCCGCCGTCGCCCGGGGGCATCGGCGCCATCATCGAGGTCTGGCCCGCGTCGGTGGTGCGCAGCGCGGTGGTGGGCGCGTCGTAGCCCTGGTGGCCGTAGCCGTGCCCCTGGTCGGGGTAGCCGTAGCCGGCCGCGCCCATGGAGGCGGTGGCGGCCACGGGCTGGCCCTCGAGGCAGGCCTCGATGTCGGCGCGCATCTCGTCGGCGGACTGGTAGCGGTAGTCGGGGTCCTTGACCAGCGCCTTGAGGACGATGGCGTCCATCTCGGGCGTGATCTCGGGGTCGAAGTTCGACGGGGGCTGCGGCTCTTCCCGGACGTGCTGGTAGGCGACGGCCACCGGGGAGTCGCCGACGAAGGGGGGCCGGACGCTGAGCAGCTCGTAGAGCAGGCAGCCCGCGGAGTAGAGGTCGGACCGCGCGTCGACCTGCTCGCCCTTGGCCTGCTCCGGGGAGAGGTACTGGGCGGTGCCGATGACGGCGGCGGTCTGGGTCATGGTCATGCCGGAGTCGCCCATGGCCCGGGCGATGCCGAAGTCCATGACCTTGACCTGGCCGGTGCGGGTGAGCATGACGTTGGCGGGCTTGATGTCGCGGTGCACGATGCCGGCGCGGTGGGAGTACTCCAGGGCCTGGAGGATCCCGGTGGTCATCTCCAGGGTGCGCTCGGGCAGCAGCTTGCGACCGGAGTGCAGGAGTTCGCGCAGGGTCGACCCGTCGACGTACTCCATCACGATGTACGGGATGGAGATGTTGTCGACGTAGTCTTCGCCGGTGTCGTAGACGGCGACGATCGCCGGATGGTTCAGCGACGCGGCCGACTGGGCCTCGCGCCGGAACCGGGCCTGGAAGGACGGGTCGCGGGCGAGATCGGCGCGCAGGGTCTTGACGGCGACGGTACGGCCGAGCCGGGTGTCGTGGGCGAGGTAGACCTCGGCCATGCCACCGCGGCCGAGCACGTGGCTCAGCTCGTACCGGCCGCCGAGGCGACGCGGCTCTTCCATAACGTTGCAGCCCTCTCCGTCAGTCCCGACCGCACCTGTGTGTGGTCCGGCGGTGTGCTGTTCGCGCAAAGGCTACCGGCCGATCGTCGGTGATCGGTTCGCGGCCACAGGCTGATACAGGACCGGTACCGTACGCTCCGATCCGGGCGGGAGCAGTGAGGTGCGCCACCCCGCTCCGGCCGGTCATTCCTTGTTGCTCAACACGGCTTCCATCACGGCCTTGGCCACCGGGGCGGCGAGGCCGCCGCCGCTGATGTCGTCGCGGCTGGCGTCGCTGTCCTCGATGACGACGGCCACGGCGACGGGCGAGGAGCCGTCCGGGTTCTGGGCGTAGGAGATGAACCAGGCGTACGGGCGCTTCTTGTTGCCCTCGCCGTGCTGGGCGGTACCGGTCTTGCCGCCGACCGTCACGTCCTTGATCTTGGCCTTGGTGCCGGTGCCCTTCTCGACGACGTTGACCATCATCTGCTGGATCTTCTGGGCGTTGTCCGCCGAGAGGGGCCGGCTCATCTCCTGCGGGGAGTGCTTCTCGATGATGTCGAGGTTGGGCGCCGTGAGGTGGTCGACCATGTACGGCTTCATCAGCTTGCCGTCGTTGGCGATCGCGGCGGTCACCATGGCCATCTGCAGCGGGGTGGCGGCGGTGTTGAACTGCCCGATGGAGCTCTGGGCGTTGCCGTCCTTGCCCATCTTCTTGTCGTAGACGCTGGCGAAGGCGCGGACCGGGGTGTCGATCTTGTCGTTGTTGAACCCGAACTTCTCCGAGGTCTCCACCATCTTGTCGCGGGTGACCTTGTCGCCCAGGTTCGCGAAGACGGAGTTGCAGGAGACGCGCATCGCCTCGTTGAGGGAGGCCTCCTTGCACCCCGAGGCGTGGTTGATCATCTCGGTCTTGGTGCCGGGCAGGAAGTACGGGTCCGGGGTGTCCGTCGGGTCGTCGATGCCTTTCACGACGCCGTGTTCGAGCGCGGCCGCGGCGGTGACGACCTTGAAGGTCGAGCCCGGCGGGTAGGTCTCGCGCAGGGCGCGGTTGACGAGGTTCTTGTCCTCGCTGTCCTTCAGTTCGACCCAGGCCTTCTCGTCGGTCTTGGAGTTGCCGGCGAAGCGGGAGGGGTCGTACGAGGGGGTGGAGACCAGGGCCAGGATGGCGCCGGTGCGCGGGTCGATGGCGACGGCCGCGCCCTTCGTCTTGCCGAGCGCCTCGAAAGCGGCCTTCTGGGCGGCCGGGTTCAGCGTCGTGACGACGTTGCCGCCCTGCTTCTTCTCGCCCGTGAACATGCCGATGGTGCGGTCGAAGAACAGCCGGTCGTCGTTGCCGGTGAGGATGCCGTCCTCAAGGGACTCCAGCTGGGTGGCGCCGAAGGCCTGCGAGGCGTACCCGGTGACGGGGGCCCAGAGGGGGCCGTCGAGGTAGGTCCGCTTGTACTTGTAGTCGCTGCCGTCGGTCTCCGCGGAGCCCGTGATCGGGTTGCCCTTGACGATGATGTTGCCGCGCTCGGTGGCGTACTGGGCGATCTGGACCCGGCGGTTCTCCTTGCGGGTGCTGAGGTCCTCGGCCTGGACGTACTGCAGCCAGTTGGTGCGGACCAGCAGGGCGAGGACGAGCAGCCCGCAGAACAGCGAGATGCGGCGCAGGGGCTTGTTCATGACGGACGGACCACCTGGGTCATCTCGGAGTCGGGGGACGGCGCGGGGGCCGGGGCGGGTCGGCGTGCGGTGTCGCTGATCCGGATGAGGATCCCGATGAGGGCCCAGTTCGCGAGGACGGAGGAACCGCCCGACGCCAGGAACGGCATGGTCATGCCGGTGAGGGGGATGAGGCCCATGACGCCGCCGGCGACGACGAAGATCTGGAGCGCGAAGGCGCCGGAGAGGCCGATGGCGAAGAGCTTGCCGAAGGGGTCGCGGGCGGCGAGGGCGGTGCGGACGCCCCGCTCGATGATGAGCCCGTAGATCAGCAGGAAGGCCATCACACCAGTGAGCCCGAGCTCCTCGCCGACGGTGGAGAAGATGAAGTCGGAGTTGGCGGCGAAGCCGATCAGGTCGGAGTTGCCCTGGCCCCATCCGGCGCCGAGGACCCCGCCGGAGCCGAAGCTCATGATCGACTGGCCGACCTGCTCGCAGGCGCCCGAGGTGGTGTAGCAGCCGAAGGGGTCGAGCCAGGCGTTCACGCGGGCCTGGACGTGGCTGGCGAAGGAGGCCACGACGACGGCGCCGCCGACCGACATCAGCAGGCCGATGACGATCCAGCTGGTCCGCTCCGTGGCCACGTACAGCATGATCACGAACATGCCGAAGAAGAGCAGCGAGGTGCCGAGGTCGTTCTCGAAGACCAGGATCAGCAGGCTCATCGCCCAGATCATCAGGATGGGGCCGAGGTCGCGGCCGCGCGGCAGGTAGAGCCCCATGAAGCGGCGGCTGGCCAGGGCCAGGGCGTCGCGCTTGACCATCAGGTAACCGGCGAAGAAGACCGCGATGACGATCTTCGCGAATTCGCCGGGCTGGATGGAGAAGCCGCCGACGCTGATCCAGATCTTGGCGCCGAAGACGTCGGCGCCCAGGCCCGGGATGACGGGCAGGATCAGCAGGATGAGCGCGGCGACCATGGAGATGTACGTGAAGCGCTGCAGGACGCGGTGGTCCTTGAGGACCAGCAGCACGCCCGCGAACAGGGCGATGGCCAGTGCCGTGTAGAGCATCTGGTTGGGCGCGGAGGGGGAGAAGTCACCGAAGGAGCGCTTGGCGAGGTTCTGCAGCCGCGGGGACTGGTCGAGCCGCCAGATCAGGACCACGCCGAGTCCGTTGAGCAGGGTCGCCAGCGGCAGCAGCAGCGGGTCCGCGTACTTGGCGTACCGGCGCACGACGAGGTGCGCGACGCCGGCGAGCGCGGCGTAGCCGAGCCCGTACGTGACCATGCCGGGCGGCAGCTTGCCGTCGATCGCGAGGCCCACGTTGGCGTAGGCGAAGATCGGGATGACCACGGCGAAGCCGAGCAGCAGGAGCTCGGTGTTCCGCCGGCTCGGCAGCTCGATGGCGCCGATGGTGGTCGTGTTGGTGACAACGCTCATGGTGTGGCAGGCCCCCTGTGCCCGCGGGTGTCTACTGCTTTCCGCACAGGCCGACCACTTGCTGCTCCTCGGGAGTCAGCGCGGGGCCGGGTGTTTGGCTGTTCTGCGCCTCGGCGTCACGGCGTTCCTGGTCCTTCTTGCAGGCGGAGACCTGGACGCCGAGCTTGTCGATCTTCACGCGGGCGCCGTCCAGGGTGCCTTCGCTGATGGTGGCCCGGACCTGCTTCAGCTGGAACGGCGGCAGGTACTTCAGTTCGATGTCGGGGCGGTCGGTCTGCACCTTGGAGAGCTCCAGCGGCCCGAGCTTCTGGCTGATGCCGCGGAAGAGCGCGACGTGGTCGCCCTTCACGCCGACGTAGAACTGGGTCTGGGTCCAGCGCCAGCCGGCGTACAGGCCGCCGCCGATGACGCCCGCGACCAGCAGGAAGGTCAGCGTACGGGTCGTCCACTTGCGCCCTTTGCTGCGGCGCCGGCGGGGATGGTCGTACGTGTCCTCGTAGCCGGCGTCGGCGTCGTAGCCCTCGGCCTCGCCGAAGCTGCCGTACCCGCCGCCCTGGTCGGAGTAGCCGTAACCGGGGGCGTCACCGCTGCCGGGGGGGCCGAAGGCGCCGGCGGGCGGGGATCCCTGGCGGCCGAGTCCCGAGGCGCGGCCGGCCGGGGTCTGCATGGCGTTTCCGCCGTCGAAGAGCTGGTGCTGGTTCTCGGCGACCGCGCCGACGACGACCGGGGTGTCGCTGACCTGGGCGGCGAGGGTGTCGCCGCTGTCGGTGTCGAGCACGTCCGCGACGATGCAGGTGATGTTGTCGGGTCCGCCGCCGCGCAGGGCGAGCTGGATCAGGGCCTGCACGGTCTCGCGGGGGCCGTGGTAGTCGGCGAGGGTCTCCTCCAGGGTCTGGTGGGAGACGACGCCGGAGAGGCCGTCGGAGCAGATGAGGTAGCGGTCGCCGGCCCGGACCTCGCGGATCGAGAGGTCGGGTTCGACGATGTCGCCGCTGCCCAGCGCGCGCATCAGCAGGGAGCGCTGCGGGTGGGTGGTGGCTTCTTCCTCGGTGATCCGGCCCTCGTCGACCAGGCGCTGCACCCAGGTGTGGTCCTGGGTGATCTGGGTGAGGACGCCGTCGCGCAGCAGGTAGGCGCGCGAGTCGCCGACGTGCACGAGACCGAGGCGCTGGCCGGTCCACAGGAGGGCGGTCAGGGTGGTGCCCATGCCCTCCAGCTGGGGGTCCTCCTCGACCATCGCGCGCAGCTGGTCGTTGGCCCGCTGCACGGCGACGCTCAGGGCGGTGAGGATGTCGGAGCCCGGGACGTCGTCGTCGAGCTGCACGAGGGTGGAGATCACCTCGGAGCTGGCGACCTCGCCCGCGGCCTGGCCGCCCATGCCGTCGGCGATCGCGAGGAGGCGGGGCCCGGCGTAGCCGGAGTCCTCGTTCCCCTCGCGGATCATGCCCTTGTGCGAACCGGCGGCGAACCGCAGGGACAGACTCATGCGCACCTGCCCTGTCGACGATGCCTCCGGGTACAACCGGTCTCGAGCCACACTGCCCACCCTCCGGTCGGGAGCGCGCGCGGGTCCGTGTCCCCGGTGGGACGGACCGCTGCGGCTCGCTCGCTCCGCTCGCTCATTCTCGTACTACTTCCGCAGCTCGATGACGGTCTTGCCGATGCGGATCGGGGCGCCCGGCGGAATGGGCGTCGGGGTGGTCAGCCGGTTCCGGTCGAGGTACGTGCCGTTGGTGGACCCGAGATCCTCGACGATCCACTGGCCGTCACGGTCGGGGTAGATCCTGGCATGGCGGCTGGACGCGTAGTCGTCGTCCAGCACGATCGTGGAGTCGTGCGCGCGGCCCAGCGTGATCGTCTGGCCGGCGAGGGCCACCGTGGTCCCCGTGAGGGTGCCCTCGGACACGACGAGCTTGGTGGGCGCACCGCGGCGCTGCCGCTGCTGCGGGGGCGCGGCCTGGCGGCCCCCCGCCTGCTGCGGGGCGCCTGTGTTCCCGCCGCGGCGGGAGCCGCGCTGGGTCACTCTCGTTCCGAACAGGTCACTGCGGATGACCTGGACGGCCACGATGACGAACAGCCACAGAACGGCTAGGAAACCCAACCGCATGACCGTCAGGGTCAGCTCTGACATTGCCCCCGCTTCACCCTTCGGCTTGCCGGTAAATGATGGTCGTGCTGCCCACGACGATCCGCGAGCCGTCGCGGAGCGTAGCGCGGGTGGTGTGCTGCCCGTCCACCACGATGCCGTTGGTGGACCCGAGATCCTGGATCGTCGAGGGCGTTCCGGTCCGGATCTCACAGTGCCGGCGGGATACGCCGGGGTCGTCGATCCGCACGTCGGCTTCGGTGCTTCGGCCGAGTACGAGCGTCGGGCCCGAGATCTGGTGGCGGGTGCCGTTGATCTCGATCCAGTGGCGCCGGGTGGCGCCCGAGGAGGCTACGGGAGGTACTCCTACGGCACCAGCGGCGGGCCGCCGCGCACCGGGCCCGGGACCGCCCGGAGGCGGACCGGGCGGCATCGGCGGGGCACCGGCCGGGGGGTAGCCGTAGCCGCCCTGGCCGCCGCCGCCCTGCTGCCGGCCCTGGGGGGCCTGCGGCTGGGAGGTGCTGGCGGCGAGGGTGCGGCTGCGGACCCGGTAGAGGCCGGTGTCGAGGTCGTCGGCCTTCTCCAGCTGGACCTTGATGGGGCCCATGAAGCTGTACCGCTGCTGCTTGGCGTAGTCGCGGACCAGGCCCGCGAGCTCGTCGCCGAGCTGCCCGGAGTAAGGGCTCAGGCGGTCGTAGTCACCGGCGCTGAGCTCGACGATGAAGTCGTTGGGGACGACGGTCCGCTCGCGGTTCCAGATGGTGGCGTTGTTGTCGCACTCCCGCTGGAGGGCGCCGGCGATCTCCACCGGCTGGACCTCGGACTTGAACACCTTGGCGAAGGTGCCGTTCACCAGACCTTCGAGTCGCTGCTCGAACCGCTTCAGAACTCCCATGGGGCACCTCCTCCGTCGTTGTCGCCCTGTACTGCTTACTGATCGTATCCACGCGTGGCGGATTCGGCTGGTTCCCCATCGGTCCCGTGGCGAGGAGTGTTGGTCCTCACAAGCGATCGTAGGGGCGGTCCAGCAACAGTGTCCCGCACCGCGAGGGGAGTCCGGGAGGGGTGGTCCCGGCCGGGCCGGGGGTGCCGGGAAAGCGATGTGATTCCACCCCGTCCGACGTGCTAATGTTTCGACGTCGCCAGGGGAACGGACCGAAAGGGAAGAACCGCTGGAGTGCTGCTCGGGCGAGTGGCGGAACGGCAGACGCGCTGGCTTCAGGTGCCAGTGTCCTTCGGGACGTGGGGGTTCAAATCCCCCCTCGCCCACAGAAGCGAAACGGTCGTCATCGTGAAAACGGTGGCGGCCGTTTCGCGTTGGGGCGCGTCCGGGCCCGGAGTTGGCGGGCGGGGGGCGCGAGCCGGTGCCGGGGTGGGGACGAATCCGCTGCGGGGCGGGGGCAGTTCGCTCGGCGGCGCCGGTTCCTCCGGACCTTCGCCGGGCCGGCGGCCTTCGGGTTGCGGGTCCGGGGCCGTGGACTCCTCAGCTGCCGGCGGCCGTCGACTTTCGTCGCGCGGGCCGCGACGAAAGAGGGCAGTGCGCGGACCGGCCGGGTGTCTAGGGTCGGTCGCGTGGATGCGAAGGCGAAGGTGCGGGCGGGCTGGGACTGGCTGAAGGGGCCCGAGCCCTGGACCCGGCGGACGACGGCGGGGGACCTGCTGACGGCGGCCGCGCTCATCCTGCTCGGTCTGGGCGTCGAGGAACTCGACAACGGCTCCGGCGCGCGCATGCTGGCGAGCGCCGCCGTCGTGGTGGTGCTGACCCTGCTGCGGCGCCGGCTGCCGGCGGCGACCCTGGTCCTCGGTTCGGCGGCGGGCGCGTTCCTGCCCGGGGCGTTCCTGGTCATGAGCCTGCTGGGCTGGTCGGCGGGATACCGGATCGTCGGGGTGGGCCGGGCCATGGCCGCCTTCACGGTGGCCTTCCTCGCAACGGTCGGCGGCAGCGTGATCGCCGAGTGGGCCTCGCTGCGTCCCCTGCTCGTGATCGTGTTCACCACGCTCATGTTCCTCGTGACGACCGTCATCCCGGGTCTGGCCAGCCGCTACTGGCACCAGCGCCGCACACTGCTGAGCGCCCTCCAGGAGCGCAACGGGCAGCTGATGCGGGAGCGGGTCATGATCGCCGGACAGGCGCGGCTGCGCGAGCGGCAGCGGATCGCGCAGGACATGCACGACAGCCTCGGCCACCAGCTGGCGCTGATCTCCGTCCACACCGGAGCCCTGGAGGTGGATCCGAAGCTCACCGACCGCCAGCGCGAGGCCGTGGGGGTCCTGCGGCAGGCCTCGGTGGCGGCGATGCACGAGCTGCGGGAGGTCGTCGGCATCCTGCGGGACGGGGTCGAGGCGCCGCTGCCCGTGGAGGAGGCCGCACAGCCGGCGGCGCGCGGGGTCGCGGGGATCGCCGCCGTGGTGGAGGCGGCGCGCGGGGCGGGCACCGACATACGGCTGACCGCCTCGGGACCGCCGAAGCCGCTGGTCGCGGCGTGCGACCACGCGGTGTACCGGATCGTGCAGGAGGCCCTGACGAACGCGTACAAGCACGCCCCGGGGGCGCCGATCTCCGTGGAGCTGCGGTACGAGGACGACTCGCTGGTCGTGGAGATCTCCAACGGTCCGGCGGCCGGACCCGGGGCCGGCGAGGTGGTCTCGGGCGGGCAGGGGCTGACCGGGCTGCGCGAGCGGGCCCGGCTCGTCGGTGGGATGGTGCACGCCGGCGCCACCGAGGGCGGCGGCTTCCGGGTGGCCGGGGTGCTGCCGTACGGGGCGGGGCCGGCCGCCGCGGAGGAGGCGGCCGACGACTTCGGGCAGCGGGACCGGAACCAGCCCCTCGGGCCGAGGGAAGTCCGGCCGATGGACTGGAGCGTGGTGGACCGCGAACTGGCCGTACCGGGGCGCAGCCGCGCCGGGGGCGTCGGGATCGGCTGCGGCATCGCCTTCGCCGCCGTGGTGGTGCTGGTGATCGCGCTCGTGGCCGGAGTGGTCCTGTTCGTGGGCTCGATGGGAGAATCGATGATCGGCCGGGGGGAGTTCGACGCCGTGGGGCTGGGCGAGACGGAGCAGGCGGTCCGTGACCGGCTGCCCGAGGGGGAGAGCATCCTGACCTCGGGAATGGACCGCAAGGGCCCGCCGAGGCCGGAGGGCTCGCACTGCCTGACCCTGCTGTCCACCGAGCCGTCGCGGGAGCTGACCACCGACACGGTTTTCCGGTTCTGCTTCGTGGACGGCAAGCTCGTGGACAAGCAGGCGTACGAGGTCGAGCAGTAGGAGCGCGGGTGACAGCCAAGGTGATCCGAGTGGTGATCGCTGACGACGAGCCGCTGATCCGGGCCGGGATCAGGATGATCCTGACCTCGGCGCCGGACATCGAGGTCGTGGCGGAGGCGGCCAACGGCCGGGAGGCGGTGGACCTGGCCCGCGCCCACGCGCCCGACGTGGTGCTGCTGGACATCCAGATGCCCGTGATGGACGGGCTGACCGCGCTCGGGGAGCTGGTGCGCACCCTGCCGGAGACGCGGTCCCTGATCCTGACCACCTTCGGCGAGAAGGAGAACGTGCTGCGGGCCCTCGGTCAGGGCGGCGCCGGGTTCCTGCTGAAGGACTCGGCGCCCGGCGAGCTGATCGGCGCCGTCCGGGCGGCCGCGGCGGGCGACGCGTACCTCTCCCCCGGAGCGACCCGGCACGTGGTGGACCAGCTGGCGTCCGGCCGGGCCGCCGTGCGCGGCGAGGAGGCCCGGCGGCGGGTGGCGGAGCTGAGCGAGCGCGAGCGCGGCGTGCTGGCCCTGCTGGGCGAGGGGCTGTCGAACGCGGACGCGGGCCGGCGGCTGCACATGAGCGAGGCGACGGTGAAGACGTACGTGAGCCGGATCCTCGCCAAGCTGGGGTGCGAGAACCGGGTCCAGGCCGCGCTGCTGGCCAGGGACGCCGGGCTGTAGGTACGGTCAGCCCGTTCTGGAGATCCACGGACGGACGACGGGTGGGGGCGGCGCGGATGGCGACGGTTGCGGGACTGCGGATTCCGGAGGTGGCGGGGTTCGCCCCGCGTGCGGCGGCGGGTTCGCCCCGGGCCGAGGGCAAGGCGCTGCGCGCGCGCGTGCCGCGCTCGGCCCACGCGCGTTTCGAGGCGCCGGCGGACCGTCCGGACGCGGTGCGGGCCGTGGAGGAGTCCAGCGCCGGCCGGGTCGCCGAGCTGGCGCCGATACGGGTGGGCCGGATGGCCTCGACCCCCTTCGCGTTCCTGCGCGGGGCGGCCGGGCTGATGGCCCACGACCTGGCCGGCGGACCGGTGACCGGCATCGGCGCGCAGATCTGCGGGGACGCGCACGCGGCGAACTTCGGGCTGTACGGGGACGTGCGCGGCCAGCTCGTGATCGACCTGAACGACTTCGACGAGACCGCTTTCGGCCCGTGGGAGTGGGACGTGAAGCGCCTCCTGACCTCGCTGGTGCTGGCCGGGCGGGTGTCCGGCGCGGACGAGGACGCCTGCCGGGCGGCGGCGCTGGACGCGATCGGGGCGTACCGGCGGACCGTGCGGCTGCTGGCCAGGCTGCCCGCGCTCGACGCGTGGAACGCCATCGCCGACGAGGAGCTGGTCTCCCACACCGATGCCCGGGATCTGATGGGCATCCTGGAGCGGGTCGCGGAGAAGGCCCGCAACAACACCTCCGCCCGGTTCGCCGCCAAGTCGACGGAGCCGTCTCCCGACGGCGGGCGGCGGTTCGTGGACGCGCTGCCCGTGCTGCGCCGGGTCGGGGACGGGGAGGCGGCGGCCGTGGCCGCCGCGCTGGGCCCCTACCTCGAAACGCTCCAGGGCGACCGGCTGCCGCTGCTGGCGCGGTACGCGATCCACGACGTGGCCTTCCGCGTGGTGGGCACCGGCAGTGTCGGTACCCGCTCGTACGTGGTGCTGCTGCTGGACCACCGGGGCGAGCCGCTGGTGCTCCAGGTGAAGGAGGCCCGGCCCTCGGTGCTGCTGCCGCACCTGCCCGCCCTGGGCTTCGCTTCTCCCGCGGAGGAGCACGAGGGCCGGCGGGTGGTGTTCGGGCAGAAGCGGATGCAGGTGGTGTCGGACAGCCTGCTGGGTTGGACGACGGTGGAGGGCCGGCCCTTCCAGGTGCGGCAGTTCCGCAACCGCAAGGGCAGCGTGGATCCGGCGGCGCTGGCTCCCGCGCAACTGGACGACTACGCGAGGATGACCGGGGCCCTGCTGGCCCGGGCGCACGCGCACACGGCCGATCCGCGGCTGCTGGCCGGGTACTGCGGCAAGAACGAGGAGCTGGACGAGGCGATGACGGCCTTCGCGGTGGCGTACGCCGACCGGACCGAGGCCGACCACGCCGACCTGCTCGCGGCGGTCCGCGCCGGCCGGATCGCGGCGGAGACCGGGGTCTGACGGGTCGCCTCGCGGCGGGCGGGGCCGGGCTCGGCGTTTCACGTGAAACATCGGGCCCGGGGTGTGCGGGGGCCGGGTTCGACGGCCGCGCTGACGGCGGCGGGAGCCGGGTCTGACGGCCGCGGGAGCCGGGGCCGGGCATGATCCACCGGGCACCCCCTAGGCTGGCCGGGTGAGCGAGCAGAGCGAGCAGCCAGAGCAGACCGTACCCGGCGACGCGGGAGCCTCTTTCGGCGCGGAGCGCCCCGAAGCGCGGCTGGAGCGGGCCGTGCGGGCCGCTGAGCAGGCGCTGATCGAGTTCGAGATCGCGGTGGAGACCTTCCGGGTGGAGGTGGAGAACTTCTCCCGGCTGCACCACCAGAAGCTCGGCCCGATGTACTCGCGCCTCGACGAGCTGGACGCGCTGATCGCGGAGGCGAAGGCGGCCCGGACCGGTGACCCCGACGACCTGCGCCGGGCGCGCGACGCGCGCTCGCTGGTCATGCCGATGCCCGGCGTGGACGAGCTGTTCCACGACTGGTTGGACTCGGACGGGATCTCCGACGACGCGTCCGCGATGCTCACCGAGCGGCCCGTGCGGCCGCCGGAGCGGGTGCGGCCCTCGGAGGAGGTCCGCAGGCTCTACCGCGAGCTGGTCCGCCGGGCCCACCCGGACCTGGCCCAGGACGAGGCCGAGCGCGGGCGGCGCGACACCTTCATCGCACGGGTCAACACCGCGTACGGGCGGGGCGACGAGCAGCTGCTGCGCGAGCTGGCGCAGGAGTGGGAGGCCGGCCCGGCGCCCGAGGCCGCGGGGCCCGAGGAGAGCGGGGAGCTGTACGCCCGGTTGGAGTGGCTGGCCCGCCGCAAGGAGCTGCTGTCGCTCGTGGCCAAGGAGCTGGAGGACAGTGCCATCGGATCCATGCTGCGGATGGCCCCGGAGGACCCGGACCGGCTGCTGGAGGAGATCGCGGAACAGCTCCTGGCGCAGGTGTCCGAGCGTGAGGCGGAGCTGGCGGCGCTCGCTGCCGGTGAGGGCGGGGCGTGATGTGCCGTCGGATAGGTTTGCACCCCCATCTGCGATGAGAGAAGGCGACGTATGAACTTCGGACCGCTTCCCTCGGTGGACGCCGCCGCGGTGCCCTCCGAAGGCTTTGTCCTGGACGTCCGCGAGGACGACGAGTGGGCTGCCGGCCACGTCGAGGGCGCCCTGCACATCCCGATGAGCGACTTCGTGGCCCGCTTCGGTGAGCTGACGCGGGCCGTCGAGGACGGCCGCCGGGTGCACGTGATGTGCCGTGTCGGCGGGCGCTCCGCGCAGGTCACCCAGTACCTGGTGGGCCAGGGCCTCGACGCCGTCAACATCGACGGCGGCATGCAGGCCTGGGACGGCGCCGGGCGCCCGATGGTGACGGACAGCGGGAACCCGGCCTTCGTCCTCTAGGGCGTCCCTGGCGGAGCCGGCGGGACACCCGGCGGGGTCTCAGGTGAGGGAGTGGGCGGCCAGCAGGTCGCCCAGGGCCTCCTCGTGCGCGGCCGCCGGGCCGAGCTGGAGCTCCAGCTGCTTGGCCCACGCGTGGTAGCGGTGCAGCGGGTAGTCGGTGTCGGCGCCGAAGCCGCCGTGCAGGTGCTGCGCGGTCTGCACGACCCGGCGCACGCCTTCCGAGGCCCAGATCTTGGCGACCGCGACGTCCCCGGAGCTGGGCAGGGGGCCGCCGGCCCCGCCGGTCGCGGCGTCGAGCCGCCAGGCGGCCTGCCAGAGGGTGACCTCCATGGCCCGCAGGTCGATGTAGCGGTCGGCGGCCTGGACGGCGACGGCCTGGAAGGTCGCGACGGGGTGGCCGAACTGCTCCCGCTTGCCGGTGTACTGGCTCGTCATGGTGAGGACCTGCTCGCCGAGGCCGAGCGCGAGGGCGCAGGTCCCGGTGGCGAGGAGCTGGCGGAGCCGCTCCCAGGCGCCGGGGGCCTCGACGAGGTGCGCCGCCGGGACCCGTACGCCGTCCAGGGCCAGTTCGGCGAGGCGCTCCCCGCTGGTGGAGTACTGCTCGGCGAGGCCGAGTCCCCCGGCGGTGCGCGGGACGAGGGCGAGGACGGCTTCCGCTCCGTCGGTGTGGGCCGGTACGGCGATCCAGTCGGCGTTGTGGGCCCAGGGGACCGCGGTCTGCGTCCCGTCCAGGACCCAGTCGGGGCCCTCCCGGCGGGCGGTGACGGCCAGCTCCGCGGGATCGTGGCCGGTACGGCCGTGGGCGGCCGCGGTCAGGACGAGCGTGCCGCGCCCGGCGGCCGGCAGCAGCGCGGCGGCCAGTTCCGGACCGCCGTGGGCCTGGACGGCCATGGCCGTGGCGCAGTGCTCCAGCAGCGGCACCCGGGCCAGTGCCCGGCCCGCCTCGCGCAGCACCAGGCACAGGGCGATGGCGTCCAGCCCGGCGCCGCCGTGCTCCTCGGCGAGGACCAGGCCCAGCAGATCGGACGCGGCGAGCGCGGCCCACAGCGGGCGGTCGAAGTCCTCGGCCACGGCTCCGGGGGTGAGCGCCGGGCTGGGCACGCCGTCGGGTGCGACACCCGCGAACACGGCCTTCGCCGCCTCGACGGCGGCCTGCTGCTCCTCGGTGAAGGTGAAGTCCACTACCTGTCCTCCCGCGCGCACCGGATCCCGTCCGTTCAGGTCTGACGGTGCGTCAAGATAGAACAGGTTCTGGAAATTGGACAGGGGGGCGCGGTCCCGGCGGCCCCGTCCCCCACACCCGCCTATCGGTCGAAGTCGATCTCCACTTCCTCGGTCACCGGATGGGACTGGCACGCGAGGACGAAGCCGGCCTCCGTCTCCTCGGCCTCCAGCGCGAAGTTCCGCTCCATCCGGACCTCGCCGGCCACCACGAACGCCCGGCAGGTGCCGCAGACCCCGCCCTTGCAGGCGTACGGAGCGTCCGCGCGGTTGCGCAGCACCGCGTCCAGCAGGGACTCGCCGTCCTGGACGGGCCAGGTGCCCGAGCGGCCGTCGAGCCGCGCCGTGACCCGCCCGCGCGCGGGGGCTCCCGTCGCCGCCGCGCGCGCCGGGGCGGCGACGTCCTCGACGTGGAAGATCTCCTCGTGCACCCGGGTCCGCGGGACACCGAGCGCGCCCAGCGTCCGCTCCGCGCCCTGCACGAGTCCGTACGGGCCGCACAGGAACCAGCCCGTCACGTCCTCGACGGGCAGCAGCGCGGGCAGCAGGGCCGCCAGCCGCTCCCCGTCCAGCCGGCCGGACGGCAGCCCGGCCTCCTGCTCCTCCCGGGAGAGGACGGTGACCAGCTGGAACCGTGCCGGATAGCGGTCCTTGAGGTCGGCGACCTCTTCCAGGAACATCGTGGACGCCGCCGTACGGTCGCTGCGCACGAGACAGAACCGGGCGTCGGGCCGGGCGGCCAGCAGGCTCGCCGCGATCGACAGCACGGGGGTGATGCCGCTGCCGCCGACGATCGCCGCGTAGTGCGCGCGGGCCGGAGCCGAGGCCGGGTCCAGGACGAACCGGCCGGCCGGGACCATCACGTCCAGCACGTCCCCGGCGGCGATCTCCTTGTGCGCGAACGTGGAGAACTCGCCGCCCTCGACCAGGCGCACACCGACCCGCAGCAGCTCCGGACCCGGGCCGTCGGGCGCCGGGGCGGGGGAGCAGATCGAGTAGGTGCGCCGGACCTCGGTGCCCCCCGGGGCGGACCGGCGCAGGGTCAGGTGCTGGCCGGGGGCGTGCCGGTAATCGGCGCGCAGCTCCTCGGGGACCCGCAGCGTCAGCGCCACCGAGTCGTCGGTGAGGCGCTCGACCGAGGCCACCGTGAGCGGGTGGAACGCGCCGTGCCGGGTGGCCGGCCGGGGTGCCTCGGCCATCTACAGCTCCTTGAAGTGGTCGAACGGTTCGCGGCAGGCCACGCAGCGGCGCAGCGCCTTGCACGCGGTGGAGGAGAAGCGGCTGAGCAGCTCGGTGTCGGTGGACCCGCAGTTGGGGCAGCGCACCGAGAGGGTCAGCGGGACCGGTCCGCCGGCCGCGTGCGGGCGCGGCGGTGCGATGCCGAACTCGGCGAGCTTGCGGCGGCCCTCGGCGCTGATGTCGTCCGTCGACCAGGCGGGCGCCAGCACGGTGGACACCCGCACCTCGGGGATGCCGTGGCCGGTCAGGACCCGCTCGATGTCGGCCGACATGGCCTCGATGGCCGGGCAGCCCGTGTAGGTGGGGGTGAGGGTGACCTCGGCGTGGCCGTCCTCGTGCATCCGCACCCCGCGCACCACACCGAGCTCCCCGAGGGTGAGCACGGGCAGTTCGGGATCGGGGACGGAGCCGGCGAGCTCGGCGAGCTCCGCCTCCAGCCGGGTGGTCCCGGTCCCGGTCACCACGACGCCCCCGGGTGGCTGCGGTGAAGGTGCTGCATCTCGGCGAGCAGGCGGCCGAACGGCTCGGTGTGCAGGCCCTGACGGCCGGCCCCGGCCGCCCAGGCGCCGGTGCGGGGCCCGGCGGGCCGGGCGAGCCCGGCCCGCTCCAGGACACCGGTGAGCGCGGTCAGCCAGCGTTCTTCCAGGGCGGCCGGGTCGATCTCTTCGAGCCCCTCCACCGGCAGGAACATCTCCCCGGTGAACTTCCACAGCGCGTCCAGCGCGGCCCGCATGCGGGTGCGGCTCTCCTCGGTGCCGTCGCCGAGCCGCAGCGTCCACTGCTCGGCGTGGTCGCGGTGGTACGCGGTCTCCTTCACGGCCTTGGCGGCCAGCGGCGCGAACGGGCCGTCACCGCGCGCGAGTTCCCCGTAGAGCTCGTGCTGGTAGAGGGAGAAGTAGAGCTGGCGGGCGATCGTGTGGGCGAAGTCGCCGTTCGGCTGCTCGACCAGCTGGAGGTTGCGGAAGGACCGCTCCTCGCGCAGGAAGGCGAGCTCGTCCTCGTCGCCGACCGTCGACAGCAGGATGCGGGCCTGGCCGAGCAGGTCGAGCGCGATGTTCGCGAGGGCGACCTCCTCCTCCAGGACGGGTGCGTGCCCCGCCCACTCGCCGAGGCGGTGGGAGAGGATCAGCGCGTCGTCGGCGAGGGCGAGCGCCGCCGCGTTGGCGGTACCGGTGCTGGTCACAGGTGGCTCACCCCCTCCGGGATGTCGTAGAAGGTGGGGTGCCGGTAGGGCTTGTCGGCGGACGGGGCGAAGAACGGGTCCCGCTCGTCGGGCGAGGAGGCGGTGATCTCCGTGGAGGGCACCACCCAGATCGAGATGCCCTCGCCGCGCCGGGTGTACAGGTCGCGGGCGTTGCGCAGGGCCATCTCCGCGTCGGGGGCGTGCAGGCTTCCCGCGTGCGTGTGGGAGAGTCCGCGCCGCGAGCGGACGAACACCTCCCACAGGGGCCAGTTCTGCGTCATACCCGTGCCTCCTCGTCCTTCGCCGTCTTCACGGCGTGCTTCTCCGCGTACGCCGCGGCCGCGTCGCGCACCCAGGCGCCTTCCTGGTGCGCCGTGCGCCGCTGGCCGATCCGCTGCTCGTTGCAGGGGCCGTTGCCCTTGAGCACGTCCCAGAACTCGGCCCAGTCGATGGCGCCGAAGTCGTGGTGCCCGCGCTCCTCGTTCCACTTGAGGTCCGGGTCGGGCAGGGTCAGGCCGAGGGACTCGGCCTGCGGGACGGCGATGTCCACGAACCGCTGGCGCAGCTCGTCGTTCGAGTGGCGCTTGATCCGCCAGGCCATCGACTGCGCCGAGTGCGCCGACTCGTCGTCCGGCGGGCCGAACATCATCAGCGAGGGCCACCACCACCGGTCGACCGCGTCCTGCGCCATCGCGTGCTGTGCCTCGGTGCCCCGCGACAGGGCGAGGAGCAGCTCGTACCCCTGGCGCTGGTGGAAGGACTCCTCCTTGCAGATCCGGACCATGGCGCGCGCGTAGGGACCGTAGGAGCAGCGGCAGATCGGCACCTGGTTGGTGATCGCCGCGCCGTCCACGAGCCAGCCGATGGCGCCGACGTCGGCCCAGGTCAGGGTGGGGTAGTTGAAGATCGAGGAGTACTTCTGCTTACCCGAGTGGAGCTTGTCGAGCAGCTCGTCGCGGCTGGTGCCCAGCGTCTCGGCGGCGCTGTAGAGGTACAGGCCGTGGCCCGCCTCGTCCTGGACCTTGGCCATCAGGATCGCCTTGCGGCGCAGCGAGGGCGCGCGGGTGATCCAGTTGGCCTCGGGCTGCATGCCGATGATCTCCGAGTGCGCGTGCTGCGCCATCTGGCGGACGAGGGAGGCGCGGTACTCGTCGGGCATCCAGTCGCGCGGTTCCACGCGCTCGTCGGCCGCCACGGCGGCGTCGAACGCCGCCGCCAGCTGTGCGCCGAGGTCGGCCGTCATATCGGTCCCGCCTGTCCTGTCCGTCCCGAGGGCCATGCCCTGTCCCGTCTCCGGGGTCACTGCCACCATCCCGGCCCCCTGTCAGAGTCCGCCGTCCGCCCGACCGACCGATCGTTCGGTTCATGCCCTTCAATGGTGGGTCGGCGGCCCGTAGGGTGTCAACCTCTGAGGTCAACCCTGTGGACGCCGGATGATCGGGGCGGGATGGATTCGAACGACCGCGAGCCCTCGGAAGAGGCCGCTCCAGCGCCGTCCCGGGCGCCGGGGATCGCCGGTCTGTCCACCCCGTACCGCGTCCTCGCGGCCCTGGCGCTGGGGGCCGTGACGGTGGCCGCGTGCGCGCACCTGGCCCTCGTCTTCCTGCACGTCGCCCCGTCCAACACGGTGAGCAAGCGGCACGCGGGAACGATC
The DNA here is from genome assembly GCF_053606025.1 of Streptomyces sp. NPDC055254. Taxonomy (NCBI): domain Bacteria; kingdom Bacillati; phylum Actinomycetota; class Actinomycetes; order Kitasatosporales; family Streptomycetaceae; genus Streptomyces; species Streptomyces sp. NPDC055254. The sequence continues at coordinate 251,645 of NZ_JBSGQV010000006.1, forward strand.
GACGGCTGGATCTACCCCGAATTCGAACAGAACTGGAAGCTCTTCGCCCCGAACCCGCTCCAGCAGAACATCGCCGTCCAGGCGCGGGCGCAGGTGCGCACCGCGGGCGGAGAGCTGGTCACCACCGACTGGCGCGACCTGTCGGCCGAGGACGCCGCGGCCATCCGGCACAGCCCGCTGCCGAGCCACACCCGCCAGAACGAGCTCCGCCGGGCCTGGGACTTCTTCACCGGCTCGCACGACGACCGGAACGAACCGACCGGTGACCGGGGCGCGCTGTCCGAGGAGTACCTGCGCCGGATCGCACTGAACCGGCTGGCGCCCCACCACCGGGGCGGACACCTCCTGCGGATCCAGCTCCGCTCGGCGACCACGGCCGTGGCCGCGCCGGAGTGGACCACCGAGACCACCGACACCGAGACCTACTTCCGGGAGCTGCCGTGGTGGACGGTGTGAACGGTGCGCGGGAGGCCGCCGGGCGGCTGCTCGCCCAGGTCACCGGGCAGGCGCTCGGCCCGTACCAGAGCGCCGTGGTCCGCATCGGCTTCGCCGCCACCTGGCTCTTCTTCCTGCTCCGCGAGATCCCGAACCGCCACGAGCTGTACGGACCGGACGGGCCCTGGAGCTGGGAGCTGGCGCAGCGGCTGACCGCCTCCAACCGGGCCTTCACGGCCTTGATGTGGTCCGACTCCACGCTGTGGTTCGAGATCGTCTACGCCGGCTCCGTGCTGGCGAGCCTGCTGCTGATGCTGGGCTGGCGGACCCGGGCGATGTCCGTGGTGTTCATGGTCGGCGTGCTGTCGCTGCAGAACCGCAGTGTCTTCATGGGGGACGGCGGGGACAACGTCATCCACCTGATGGCGATCTACCTGGTCCTGACCCGGTGCGCGCAGGTGTGGTCGCTGGACGCGCGCAGGGTCCGCACGCGCGGCTCGGCGTCGGCCGGGCCGGGCGGGCCCGTGCTGTGGGGCGGGCTGGGCGCGCTGTTCGCGTACGGGGCACTGGCCGGGCACCTGAGCGCCGGCTGGCTCGCCGTCTTCGCGGCGCTGTGGGTGATGTCCGGCCTGTGGTGGGCGGTCGACCGGTACGAGCGGGAGGGCGAGGGGCGGGCGGCCCTGGACGTCCTCGCGAACCTGCTGCACAACGCGGGGATGCTGGTGATCGCGGCGGAGGTCTGCCTGATCTACGCGACGGCGGGCTGGTACAAGATCCAGGGGTCGCGGTGGCAGGACGGAACCGCGCTGTACTACCCGCTGGGGCTGGACTACTTCACGCCGTGGCCGGGGCTGTCGGGGCTGCTGGCGGGCAGCGGGACGCTGGTGATGCTGCTGTCGTACGGGACGGTCGCGGTGCAGGTCGCGTTCCCGTTCACGCTGTTCAACCGGCGGATCAAGAACGTGCTGCTGGCGGTGATGATGCTGGAGCACGCGGGGATCGCGGTGCTGCTGGGTCTGCCGTTCTTCTCGCTGGCGATGATCGCCGCGGACGCGGTGTTCCTGCCGACGGGGTTCCTGGTGTGGCTCGGCGCGCGGTTCGCCCGGCGCGGGCGGGCGGTACCGGTGCCGGTGGTCGGGCCCCGGGAGCCCGCGCCGCGAGCGCCGGCCGGAGCCGGATCTCCCGGTGGGGGACCGTAGGGTCGGGGGATGAGCGAGGATCGGGATTTCGGGGAGATCGGGCGGCAGTGGCGGGAAGGTGCCGGGCGGGGCGATCTCGTGGTGCTGGACGGGTTCCACGCGTTGAAGCACGCGCTGCGGTTCGGGGCCGAGGTGCGGCTGGCCGTCGCCGATGATCCCGGGGCCGTACGGGCGCTCGCCGCGGAGCTGGCGCCGGACGTCGAGGCCGAGGTGGCCCGGCTGGTGCGGCCGGCGGAGCTCAAGGGGCTGCTGCCCCGCGTACACCCCACCGGGGTCGCCGCGCTGGCCGTACGGCCCGACCGGGAGGCCGGGCTCGCGGCGCTGCGGCGGCTGCCGCGCCCCGCGCCCGTCGTCGTCCTCGACCACCCCCGCAACCTCGGCAACGTCGGCGCCGTCGTCCGCCTCGCCGCCGGCTTCGGCGCCACCGGCGTGGTGACCCGGGGCGACCTCGACCCCTGGCACCCGAACGTGGTCCGGGCCGGGGCCGGGCTGCACTACGCCACCACCGTCGAACGCCTCGCCCTGGACGAGCTGCCGCCCGGCCCGCTCTACGCGCTCGACCCGGAGGGCGAGGACATCCGCGCCCTCACCCTCCCCGACGGGGCACTCCTCGCCTTCGGCTCGGAACGCCACGGGATCTCCCCGGAGCTGCGGGACCGGGCCGACCGGCTGGTCTCCCTGCCCATGCGCCCCCAGGTCTCCAGCTACAACCTGGCCACCAGCGTGGCCATGACCCTCTTCCACTGGGGCGGACCCGCCCCGCGGGGCGAGTAGGTCAGGCCTGGCGGCGGACCTCGACCACCCGGAAGCGGTTCGAGACGAAGGCGCCGTCGCACAGCGCCGCGTTGGCCGCCGGGTTGCCGCCGGAGCCGTGGAAGTCCGAGAACGCGGCGGTCTGGTTGACGTACACCCCGCCGGTCAGGTTCAGGGAGAGCTGCGCGGACTCCTCCAGGCAGACCTCCTCGATCGCCCGCTCGGTGTCCGCGGACGTGGTGTACGCGCCCACCGTCATCGCGCCCTTCTCCCGGACGGTGCGCCGCAGCAGCTCCAGCGCGTCCGCCGTGGAGTCCACGGCCACCGCGAAGGAGACGGGTCCGAAGCACTCCGAGAGGTACGCGGCATCCGGGTCGGGCTTGGCGGCGTCCAGCTTCACCATCACCGGCGTGCGGACGACCGCGTCCGGGAACTCCGGATGGACGACCTCGCGGGAGGCCAGGGCGACCTCGCCCAGTCCGGCCGCCGCCTCCAGCCGGGCCTTGACGTCCGGGTTGACCAGCGCGCCCAGCAGGGCGTTGGCCCGGGCGTCATCGCCCAGCAGTCCCCCGACCGAGGCCGCGAGATCGGCGACGACCTCGTCGTAGGCCTTGTGCCCGGCGTCCGTCGCGATGCCGTCGCGCGGGATCAGCAGGTTCTGCGGAGTGGTGCACATCTGACCGCTGTAGAGGGAGAGCGAGAAGGCCAGGTTGGACAGCATTCCCTTGTAGTTGTCGGTGGAGTCCAGGACGACGGTGTTGACGCCCGCCTTCTCCGTGTAGACCTGCGCCTGGCGGGCGTTCGTCTCCAGCCAGTCGCCGAACTCCGTGGAGCCCGTGTAGTCGATCAGCTTGATCTCGGGCCGCACGGCGAGGGTCTTGGCGATGCCCTCGCCGGGCCGCTCCACCGCCAGCGCCACCAGGTTCGGGTCGAATCCGGCCTCCGCGAGGACCTCCCGCGCCACCTGGACGGTGAGCGCCAGCGGCAGCACGGCCCGGGGGTGCGGCTTGACCAGCACGGCGTTGCCGGTGGCCAGCGAGGCGAACAGGCCCGGGTAGCCGTTCCAGGTGGGGAAGGTGTTGCAGCCGATCATCAGCGCGATGCCGCGCGGGACGGCGGTGAAGCTCTTGCCGAGCTCCAGCGGGTCCTTCTTGCCCTGCGGCTTGGACCAGTCGGCCCGGCCGGGGACGCGGGTCTGCTCCTCGTACGCGTAGGCCACGGCCTCCAGGCCGCGGTCCTGCGCGTGGGGGCCGCCCGCCTGGAACGCCATCATGAACGCCTGGCCGCTGGTGTGCATGACCGCGTGGGCGAACTCGTGGGTGCGGGCGGAGATGCGGGCCAGGATCTCGATGCAGACCACGGCGCGGGCCTCGGGTCCGGCGTCGCGCCAGGCGCCCATGCCGGCCCGCATCGCGGGCAGCAGCACCTCCGGGTCCACGTGCGGGTACTCGACGCCCAGGTCGAAGCCGTACGGCGACACCTCGCCGCCCACCCAGCCGTCCGTGCCGGGCTGCCCCAGGTCCAGGCGGGTGCCGCGGACGGCCTCGAAGGCGGCGAGTCCGTCGGCCGGCGCGGTCTCGCCGTACGCCTTGGGGTGCTCGGGATGCGGCGACCAGTAGGCGCGGCTGCGGATCGCCGACAAGGCCTGGTCAAGGGTGGGCCGGTGCTTGGCGGACAGCTGGGGGACGGTGAGCTCGGCGGCCATCAGGGACCAACTCCTCGTTGAGCCGGGCGAAGGAGAGCAGACTGGAGTTAGAGTAACCGAACGATCGGTCGGGACAAGAGGGCCCGGCGGTCCTGTGGACAAGTCGGTGCGGGAGGATCAGGACATGACAGCAATCGAGCGGTCCCGCACTGTGGCGGTCATCGGCGCGGGCACCATGGGCCAGGGCATCGCCCAGGTCGCCCTTCTCGCAGGTCACCGCGTGCTGATCTACGACATCAACGCCGCGCTCGCCGCCGACGGCGTCTCCTTCGTGCAGGACCGGCTCGAACGGATGGCCGCCAAGGGCCGCCTCGATCCGGCCGAGGCCGAGGACGCGTCCGGCCGCATCCGGGCGGCGCAGGGCCTTGCGGGGCTGGCCGACTGCGCTCTGGTCATCGAAGCCGTCGTGGAGGACGTCGCCGTCAAGCGCGCGCTCTTCGCCGCGCTGGAGGAGGTCGTCGCCCCGGAGGCGCTGCTGGCCACCAACACCTCCTCGCTCTCGGTCACCGAGCTCGCCGCCGGTCTCGCGCACCCCGGCCGCTTCCTCGGGCTGCACTTCTTCAACCCGGCTCCGCTGCTCCCGCTCGTCGAGGTGGTCAGCGGCTTCGCGACCGACCCGGCCGCCGCCGAGCGCGCGTACCGCACCGTCCTGGGCTGGGGGAAGACCCCGGTCCGCTGCGCCGACACCCCCGGTTTCATCGTCAACCGGATCGCCCGCCCCTTCTACGCCGAGGCCTTCGCGGTGTACGAGGAGCAGGGCGCCGACCCGGCCACCATCGACGCCGTGCTGCGGGAGTGCGGCGGCTTCAAGATGGGTCCCTTCGCGCTCACCGACCTCATCGGCCAGGACGTCAACGAGGCGGTCACCCGCTCCGTGTGGGAGTCCTTCCACCGCAGCCCCAAATTCACCCCCTCGCTGGCGCAGCGCCGACTGGTCCAGTCGGGCCGCCTGGGCCGCAAGTCGGGGCACGGCTGGTTCCCGTACGGCCCGGACGCGCCCGCCGGACAGCCGCACACGGCCGCGCCCGAGGCGGCTCCGGACAAGGTCACCCTCGTCGGAGACCTCGGCCCCGCCGCCGTGCTCGCCGAACTCCTGGAGGAGGCCGGCGTCGCGGTGACGGCCACCGAGCACGGGGGCCCGTACATCCAGCTGCCCGGCGAGGGCCAGCTGGTCCTCGCGGACGGGAAGACCTCCGTCGAGTTCGCCGACGTCGTCTACTTCGACCTCGCGCTGGACTACCGGGGCGCCACCCGGATCGCGCTCTCCGCGAGCGCGGACACCAGCGAGCGCACCCTCGCCGAGGCCGTCGGACTGTTCCAGAAGCTCGGCAAGCAGGTCTCGGTCATCGGCGACGTCCCGGGCATGATCGTCGCCCGGACGGTCGCGATGCTCATCGACCTCGCGGCCGACGCCGTCGCCCGGGGCGCGGCAAGCGCGCAGGACATCGACACCGCCATGCGGCTCGGCGTCAACTACCCGCTCGGCCCCTGCGAATGGCACGAGCGGCTCGGCCGGGACTGGGCGTACGACCTGCTGCACCACCTGGACGAGCGCTGTCCCGGCGGCCGGTACGCGCCCTCGCTGGCGCTCTTCAAGCTGGGCTACGCGGGAGACGACGCGGACGACGAGGCGGGGGCGCGATGACGACGGTCAAGCGGGACACCTACACCCCCGAGACGCTGCTGTCCGTGGCCGTCCAGGTCTTCAACGAGCGCGGCTACGACGGCACCTCGATGGAGCACCTCTCCAAGGCCGCGGGCATCTCGAAGTCCTCGATCTACCACCACGTCGCGGGCAAGGAGGAGCTGCTGCGCCGGGCCGTCAGCCGCGCCCTCGACGAGCTCTTCGCCGTCCTGGAGGAGCCCGGCGCGGTACGGGGCCGGGCGGTCGAGCGCGTCGAGTACGTCACCCGCCGCACCGTGGAGGTGCTCGTCTCCGAGCTCCCGTACGTGACGCTGCTGCTGCGCGTCCGGGGCAACACCCGGACCGAGCGGTGGGCGCTGGAGCGCCGCAGGGAGTTCGACCACCAGGTCGCGGAGCTCCTCAAGGCCGCCGCGGACGACGGGGACCTGCGGGCGGACGTGGACATCCGCCTCGCCACCCGGCTGCTCTTCGGCATGGTGAACTCGCTGGTCGAGTGGTACCGGCCGCACCCGGGCACGGGCCCGGACGAGCTCGCCGACGCCGTCGTCCACATGGCCCTCGACGGCCTGCGGACGGTCCGCTGACCAGCGGGTGCCACCCCACCTCCCCCAGGCGGCGGCGCTCGACGTGACGCCGACCGGCCCGAAGGAAGCGGGCCACCGCGTACGGCCTAGTCCTCCGTGATGGTCGGGGTGCTCGTCGTGCCCGGTCCCGGGGCCAGGAGGTCCGTCTCCTCGAACACGAGCAGCGTGCGTGTGGAGAGGACCTCCGGGATGGCCTGGAGGCGGGTCAGGACCAGCTCGCGGAGCGTGCGGTTGTCCGGGGTGTGGACCAGCAGCAGGACGTCGAAATCCCCGCTGACCAGGGCGATGTGGGCGGCCCCCGGGAGCTCGCGGAGCTTCTCGCGCACCGTCCGCCACGAATTCTGGACGATCTTCAGCGTGATGTATGCGGAGGCCCCCTGACCGGCGCGTTCGTGGTTCACGCGGGCCGTGAACCCGCGGATCACCCCGTCGTCGATCAGCCGGTTGATCCGGGCGTACGCGTTCGCGCGCGAGACGTGGACCTGCTCGGCCACCGAGCGTATCGAGGCCCGGCCGTCCGCCTGGAGCAGCCGCATGATCGACCGGTCGATCGGGTCCAGAGGCCGGGGCGGAACGGGCGAAACGGGTGGGACGGACGGAACCGACGGTGCCCCAGGGGCGCCGCCCGACGGGCCCGGTGCTGAGCCCGTTCCGGCCATTTGTTCATCCGGCATTGCCCGATGCCTCCCTCTCCTGGACGTCCTGCATCCATCCCAGGGCCACGGCGCCCGTTTGTCCACAGCCTGGAGCCGCCTGTAGCCAAATTGCGCGGACAACCGAACAATCGGTAGGTGAGGCGCCTCACACCCGGGGCTGTCCCTGCCCGCTTCCCACGAGGAGGTGTACGCCGCCATGACGGTCCAAGAGCTGCCCGGTGCCGGTGCGTCCCACCGTCCCACCCCGCCGCCCGCCTGGAGGCCCCGTACGGACGCCGCCCCGCTGCTCCCGGACCCGGAGCCCTACCGGGTGCTCGGGACGGAGGCCGCCGACCGGCTCGACCCCGCGCTGATGCGCCGCTGCTACGCCGAGCTGGTGCGCGGCCGCCGCTACAACGCCCAGGCCACCGCGCTCACCAAGCAGGGGCGGCTCGCCGTCTACCCGTCCACCGTGGGCCAGGAGGCCTGCGAGATCGCGGCGGCGCTGGTGCTGGAGGACCGGGACTGGCTCTTCCCGAGCTACCGCGACACCCTGGCGGCCGTGGCACGCGGCCTGGACCCCGTCCAGGCGCTGACCCTGCTGCGCGGCGACTGGCACACCGGCTACGACCCGCACGAGCACCGGATCGCCCCGCTGAGCACCCCGCTCGCGACCCAGCTGCCGCACGCCGTGGGACTGGCGCACGCCGCCCGGCTGCGCGGCGACGACGTGGTCGCGCTGGCCATGGTCGGCGACGGCGGCACCAGCGAGGGCGACTTCCACGAGGCCATGAACTTCGCCGCCGTCTGGCAGGCCCCGGTCGTCTTCCTCGTGCAGAACAACGGCTTCGCGATATCCGTCCCGCTCGCCAAGCAGACCGCCGCCCCGACACTGGCCCACAAGGCCGTGGGGTACGGCATGCCCGGCCGGCTGGTCGACGGGAACGACATCGCCGCGATGCACGAGGTGCTCTCCGAGGCCGTCCGGCGGGCCCGGGCGGGCGGCGGCCCCACCATGATCGAGGCCGTCACCTACCGGATGGAGGCCCACACGAACGCCGACGACGCGACCCGGTACCGGGGCGACGCCGAAGTCGAGGCGTGGAAGGCGCACGACCCGGTGGAGCTGCTGGAGCGCGAGCTGACCGCGCGCGGCATCCTGGACGACGAGGGCATCCGCGCGGCCCGCGACGACGCCGAGCAGATGGCCGCGGCGCTCCGCGAGGGCATGAACGCGGACCCCGTACTGGACCCGATGGACCTCTTCGCGCACGTGTACGCGGAGCAGACCGAGCAACTGCGCGAGCAGGCGGCCGTGCTGCGGGCCGAGCTCGAAGCGGAGGACGGCGAATGACGACGGTGGCGGCGAAGGCGGCGAAGCCGGGGGCCAAGCCCGCGACGATGGCGCAGGCACTGACCAGGGCCATGCGCGACGCGATGGCCGAGGACCCGACGGTCCACGTCATGGGCGAGGACGTCGGCACCCTGGGCGGGGTCTTCAGGATCACGGACGGCCTGGCGAAGGAGTTCGGCGAGGAGCGCTGTACGGACACGCCGCTCGCCGAGGCGGGCATCCTGGGCGCGGCCGTCGGCATGGCGATGTACGGGCTGCGCCCGGTCGTGGAGATGCAGTTCGACGCGTTCGCGTACCCGGCCTTCGAGCAGCTGATCTCGCACGTGGCGAAGATGCGCAACCGGACGCGCGGCGCGATGCCGCTGCCGATCACCATCCGGGTGCCGTACGGCGGCGGCATCGGAGGGGTGGAGCACCACTGCGACTCCTCCGAGGCCTACTACGTGGCGACGCCCGGCCTGACCGTGGTCACCCCGGCGACCGTGGAGGACGCGTACGGACTGCTGCGCGCGTCGATCGCCAGCGACGACCCGGTGGTGTTCCTGGAGCCCAAGCGGCTGTACTGGTCGAAGTCCGACTGGTCCCCCCAGGCGCCGACGGCGGTGCCGGGCATCGGGAAGGCCCTGGTCAGGCGGGCGGGCACGAGCGCGACCCTGATCACCTACGGCCCCTCGCTGCCGGTGTGCCTGGAGGCGGCCGAGGCGGCGCGCGAGGAGGGCTGGGACCTGGAGGTCGTGGACCTCCGCTCGCTGGTCCCCTTCGACGAGGAGACGGTCGTGGCCTCCGTACGCCGTACCGGGCGCGCGGTGGTCGTGCACGAGGCCGGCGGCTTCGGCGGACCGGGAGCGGAGATCGCCGCCCGGGTCACGGAGCGCTGCTTCCACCACCTGGAGGCGCCGGTGCTGCGGGTGACGGGCTTCGACATCCCGTACCCGCCGCCGATGCTGGAGAAGCACCACCTGCCCGGCGTGGACCGGATCCTGGACACCGTGGCCCGCCTGCAGTGGGAGAACTGATGCCGCAGGTCATGGAATTCAAGCTGCCGGACCTCGGCGAGGGGCTGACCGAGGCCGAGATCGTGCGCTGGCTGGTCGCGGTGGGCGACGTCGTCGCCATCGACCAGCCCGTCGTCGAGGTCGAGACGGCCAAGGCGATGGTCGAGGTGCCCTGCCCGTACGGCGGTGTGGTCACCGCCCGCTTCGGGGAGGAGGGCACGGAACTCCCCGTCGGGGCACCGCTGATCACCGTGGCGGTGGGGGCGCAGTCCCTCCCGCAGGCTCCGGCGGACGGAGCCGGGGGCTCCGGCGACGCGCCCCGTCCCCTGATCGGTTACGGCACGGACCACTCGCGCCCGGCGCGTCGGCGACGGGTGCGACCCGTCACCGCCGGGGTCGCGGCGCCGGTCACCGTGCCGGCCACCGTGCCGGCCGCCGTACCGGCCGCGGCGCCCGGCCCGGCCGTCGCGGCCGGGCCGGTGCCCGTGATCTCGCCGCTGGTGCGCAAGCTGGCCAGGGACCACGGGGTCGACCTGCGCGCGCTGCACGGGTCCGGACCCGAGGGTCTGATCCTGCGGGCGGACGTCGAGGCGGCGCTGACCGCGCTGCGGGCCCCGGAGGCGGCCCCCGTCGCCGCGGCTGCGGCTCCGGCCGTCCAGGGCGAGCGGATCCCGCTCAAGGGCGTGCGGGGGGCGGTCGCGGAGAAGCTGTCGCGCAGCCGCCGCGAGATCCCGGACGCCACCTGCTGGGTCGACGCGGACGCCACCGAGCTGATGGCCGCCCGGGCCGCGATGAATGCCGCGGGCGGGCCCAAGATCTCGGTGCTGGCGCTGCTGGCCCGGATCTGCACGGCCGCGCTGGCCCGGTACCCCGAGCTCAACTCCACCGTGGACCTCGCGGCCAAGGAGATCGTCCGGCTCCCGTCCGTGCACCTCGGCTTCGCCGCGCAGACCGAGCGGGGCCTGGTGGTCCCGGTGGTCCGGGACGCGCAGGACCGCAACCCGGAGTCGCTGTCGGCGGAGTTCGCCCGTCTGACCGAGCTGGCGCGTTCGGGGAAGCTGGCCCCGGCCGATCTGACGGGCGGGACGTTCACCCTCAACAACTACGGGGTGTTCGGGGTCGACGGCTCCACTCCGATCATCAACCACCCGGAGGCCGCGATGCTCGGCGTCGGGCGGATCATGGCGAAGCCGTGGGTCCACCGGGGGGAGCTGGCCGTCCGGCAGGTCGTGCAGCTGTCGCTGACCTTCGACCACCGGGTGTGCGACGGGGGGACGGCGGGCGGCTTCCTCCGGTACGTCGCGGACTGCGTGGAATCGCCGGCGGTCCTCCTGCGCACCCTGTGACCCGCCCGCCCGACCGCCGGCGGGGGCTCCGGTCTCGAAGCCCCCGCCGGCGGTCTGGCGCGGCCCGCGCGGCGGCCCGGCTCAGGAGGTGAGCAGGACCTTGCCCACGTGGGAGCTGGATTCCAGGAGGCGGTGCGCGGCGGCGGCCTCCGGCATCGGGAACGACGCGTGGACCACCGGGCGGACCCGGCCCGCCGCGACCAGCGGCCAGACGTGCTCCCGGACGGCCGCGACGATCGCCGCCTTCTCCTCCAGCGGGCGCGCCCGCAGCGAGGTGGCGGTGATCGCGGCCCGCTTCGCCAGCAGCGCGCCGAGGTTGAGCTCCGCCTTCACGCCGCCCTGGAGGCCGATCACCGCGAGCCGGCCGTTCACGGCCAGGGCGTCCACGTTCCGCGCGAGGTACTTGGCGCCCATGATGTCGAGGATGACGTCCGCCCCGGCCCCGCCCGTCGCCGCCCGCAGCTCCGTGACGAAGTCCTGCTCGCGGTAGTCGATCAGGACGTCCGCGCCCAGCTCCGCGCAGCGCGCCAGCTTCTCCGGGCCGCCGGCCGTGACCGCCACCGTCGCCCCCACCGCCTTGCCCAGTTGGATCGCCATGGTCCCGATGCCGCTGGACCCGCCGTGCACCAGCAGGGTCTCGCCCGGTCGCAGCCCGGCGACCATGAACACGTTCGACCACACCGTCGTGACCACCTCGGGCAGCGCGGCCGCCGTCACGAGGTCTACGCCCGTCGGCACCGGCAGCAGCTGCCCCGCCGGCACGGCCACCCGCTCGGCGTACCCGCCGCCGGCCAGCAGCGCGCACACCTCGTCGCCCACCGACCAGCCCGACACCCCCGGCCCGATCGCCGCGATCCGCCCGGAACACTCCAGGCCGGGGTAGCGGGAGGCGCCCGGCGGGGGGTCGTAGAACCCCTGCCGCTGGAGGAGGTCGGCGCGGTTCACGGCGCTCGCCGCGACCTGTACGAGGACCTCGCCCTCGCCCGCCACCGGATCGGGTACGTCGGTCCAGACGAGGGCCTCGGGGCCGCCGGGCTGCTCGATGGTGATCGCATGCATGGCCCGGAGGCTACGCGACCGGGACGCGGCGGGACAGGACCGCTACTCGGCGGAGGGCAGCGTCACCACCTGGGAGGCCGGTGTCGCGCGGACGATCGAGATGACCCGGTCCATCAGCTGGAGCGGGCTCGCGTGCGGATCGTCGTACGCCAGCAGCCGGTGCCCGCGCAGCACGCTCACCACCAGGTCGTCGGTCTCCCGTACGGATTTGCCGACCTCGGACTTGTTGACGGGCCGTTCGATCAGATCGAGGCCGCTGCCCTGCTGGATCAGGTCCTCCATCACCGTGCCGGCGCTCGGGCTGAGCACCGACAGGCCCAGCAGCCGGCCGGCCGCGCTCGCGCTCGTGATGACGGCGTCCGCCCCGGACTGGCGCAGCAGCGGGGCGTTCTCCTCCTCGCGCACCGCGGCGACGATCTTCGCGCCCCGGTTGAGCTGGCGGGCGGTCAGAGTGACCAGGACCGCCGTGTCGTCGCGCTGGGTGGCGATGATGACCTGTCGGGCCTTCTGGATCTCGGCCCGCAGCAGGACGTCGGAGCGGGTGGCGTCGCCGACCACTCCGGTGAAACCCTCCGAGTTGGCGATGTCGATCACCTTGGAACTGGGGTCGACGATGACGACCTGTTCCCTGGGGAGGCCGGTGGCCAGCAGCGTCTGCAGGGCCGAGCGGCCCTTGGTGCCGAAGCCCACGACGACCGTGTGCTCACGCAAGTTCTTCCTCCAGCGGCTGAGCCGCCACTCTTCCCTCGTCCGTTCCGTCAGGACTTCCAGGGTGGTACCGACCAGGATGATCAGGAACAGCACCCGCAGCGGGGTGATCAGCAGGATGTTCACCAGCCGCGCGGTGTCGCTGTACGGGACGACGTCGCCGTAGCCGGTCGTCGACAGCGTCACGGTGGCGTAGTAGACGCAGTCGAGGAGGTCCACCTCGCCGTTGGCGTTGTCGTGGTAGCCCTCGCGGTCGAGCCACACGATCAGGACCGTCAGGCAGAGCACGAACAAGGCCATCAGCAGGCGCTTGGAGACCTGGCGGATCGGCTTCTCGACGATGCGCCGGGGCAGTTTGATGCGCCGGGAGACGAGTTTCTCGTCGGCCTCCCGAGCCATGGCGTCCTGGCCGTGGAGTTTCACGTGAAACATCCTCCCGAAGCCCAGGGCAGATCGAGGACTTCCAGTTCCTGACCGGACCGCGCGCCGTGCGGCGGTACGACGGCCAGCGCGTCGGCGGCGGCCACGCCGCGCAGCATCGCGGGACCGTTGTAGCGCAGCGGCACCGCGTGCTCGCCGCTGAGCAGGACCGGGACCAGCCGGGTGTCGTACGGGTGGCCCGGCACATCGCCCTGGACCGCGGCCGTGCAACGGGGGCGCCGGCGGCGGCCGGCGAGGGCCCGCAGCAGCGGTTCGGCGAGGGTCAGCAGCCCGGAGACGGCGGCGAGCGGATTCCCCGGCAGCCCGACCAGGTGGCGGCCGTCCGCCCGGTCCCCCAGGCGGGCGAGCAGCATCGGGTGCCCGGGGCGCACGGCGACGCCGTCGACGAGGAGCTCGGCGCCGGCCCGGCCCAGCACCGGGTGGACGTGGTCGACGGGTCCGGCGGCGGTGCCACCGGTCGTGATGAGGACGTCGGCGGTGGAGGTGGTGACGGCCGCCAGCAGGGCCTCGGCCCCGGCGGGGTCGTCGCCGAGCCGCCGGGTGCCGATCACCTCCGCGCCGAGGCGGGTGAGCCAGGGGCCGAGCATGGGGCTCAGGGCGTCCCGGATCAGGCCGTCGTGCGGGAGGCCCTCGGTGAGCAGTTCGTCGCCGAGCACCAGGATCTCCACCCGGGGGCGGAGCCGGGTGGTCAGCTCGTCGTACCCGGCGGCCGAGGCGAGGCCGAGCACGGCCGGGGTGACCAGGGAGCCGGCCGGCAGCAGCAGGTCGCCCGAGCGGCACTCCTGGCCGCGCGGGCGGATGTCCTGCCCGGTGAGGACGGGCCGGTCGGCGAAGAGCTGGCTGCCGCTCTCGCGGCAGTGCTCGGTGCGGATCACGGCGCTCGTGTCGGCGGGGATCCGGGCCCCGGTGGCGATGCGGACGGCGGCGCCGTCGGCGAGCGGCTCGGGCCGGCCGGAGCCTGCCAGGACCCCGCCACCGGTACGGACCGTCCAGGGGCCGGGTCCGGCGACGGCCCAGCCGTCCATGGCGGAGGTGTCGAAGGACGGCAGGTCGGTCAGGGCGTCGAGGGGGGCGGCCAGGACTTCGCCGAGGGCCTCCGCGAGCGGGACCCGGTGGGTGCGGGCGCGCACCCCGGATCCGGCCTGGACAGCGGTGTCCCGGGCCCGCGGCCAGGCGGCGGCGCGGTGGCCGCCCTTGTCGGGGTTGCGGCTGACCAGGGCCAGCGCCTCGTCGAGGGCCTGGTCGGCGGAGGACTGCGGCGGCCGCGCGGCGGCGGAGCCGTCCGGCCCGGCGGTGGCCCGGTCCTGCGCGTGTTCGGCGTCGGTGGGGGTCATCCGGAGCCGTTCCGCTCGGCGGCGCTGCCGGTGTCGGGAGCGGGGCCCGCCCCGGCCTCGGCCTCGGCGGCCCAGCGCAACGCCAGGTCGGCGGCCTTGCGGGAGGCTTCGGCGACGGCCCGGGCCGGGTCGGCGCCGGTGGCTTCGGCCTGGGCGGCCGCGTAGCCGACCAGGAAGGTGGTCAGCGGGGCTGCGGGCCGGGCGACGCCGTGGGCGGCGTCACGGGCGAGGTCGAGCAGGGTCGTGGTGTCGACGGGGAGGTCGATGCCCAGCTCGTTCTTGACGGCGGTGATCCATTGGTCCAGCACGGTTCCATGCTCCCTGATCCGGGCGCGGGCGACGGCGAGATCCTCCCAGGTGTCGCAGTCGAAGGAGGCGAGGGGGGTGCAATCCGTCACTTCGGCCAGGTCCAGCTCGGCGGTGAGGGCGCGCAGCGGCAGTCCGCCGAGGGCGCCGTGCTCGGCGGCCAGCAGGGCGATCTCGCGGCGCAGCGGCTCCGCGCGGTAGGCGGCGACCAGGGGCTGGGCACGGCCGTCGGCGTCCCGCAGGAGGGCGCCGTCTCCGGGGCCGGCCCCGGCGCCGGCCAGCAGCGTCCGTACGGTGTCGCGGTCCAGGAACGGCAGGTCGGCGGAGAGGACGAGGACCAGCTCGGCGGTGGTCCGGCGGAGTCCGGCGTCCAGGGCGGCCACGGGGCCGCCGCCGGGCGGGTCCTCGCGGGTCCAGTGGACGGGGCGGGCGGTGGCGCGGCGGCCGCCGACGACGACGGTGGTCGCGGCGTCGGGGCAGGCGTCGAGGACGCGGTCGAGGAGGGGGCGGCCGCCGACCCGCAGGGCGGGCTTGTCCGCCCCGCCGAGGCGGCGCGCGGCGCCGCCGGCCAGCACGATCGCGTCGTAGCTCATGCCCCAGAGTATGCGTCGGCCATGTCCCCCGAGGGGAGCCGCAGTCGGGCGGCACGTGGCCGGCACTCGGCCGGGGCTCCACCCCGGACCCCGCGTGCCGAACGACGGAGGGGCTGCGCGCGCACGACGAAGGCGGGGCCGGATCGGGATCCGCCCCGCCTTCGACCGGTGGTCGCCGGGGATTAGAGGTACGGGCCCGAGCGGATCGCGCCGTGCCCGCCGTCCTCGTCGTCGTCGTGGGAGGCACCGGGCGGGAGTGCGCGGCGCATCTGCTCCAGCTGGGCCCGCGCCGCCATCTGCTGCGCGAACAGAGCCGTCTGGATGCCGTGGAAGAGTCCCTCCAGCCATCCGACCAACTGGGCCTGCGCGATGCGCAGTTCCGCCTCGGACGGGATGGCTTCCTCCGTGAACGGGAGGGACAGGCGCTCCAGTTCCTCCACGAGTTCCGGGGCCAGACCGTCCTCCAGCTCCTTCACGGAGGCGGCATGGATGTCCTTGAGCCGGACCCGGCTCGCCTCGTCGAGAGGCGCGGCACGTACCTCTTCCAGGAGTTGCTTGATCATGCTGCCGATCCGCATGACCTTGGCGGGCTGTTCGACCATCTCCGTCACCGGAACCTCGCGCGACTCGTCATCGGCGCCGCCGACCGCCGTCCCGTCCTGTCCCACGATCAGGACGTTCGGGGGGCTGTCCTGCGACCGTTCACTCCTCGGCATCTCCATGCCGCCATTGTCTCGTACACCGCCGTACTCACAGGGTGTGCCCCCGTACAGGCGTGATCCACCCTGTACGGGGGCACCGGTACGGCGCCGTTGCGGCTAGCCGGCGGCCCGCCGGGCCAGGGCCCCGCTGGAGCGGGTGACCAGGGCCGCGAGCAGGGCCGCGCCGAGCGGGACGACGACGAGCAGCCCGGCGAGGGTCTCCCACGGCACGGCGATCGGGACGTACGGCACGGCGTCCGCCGCCGCGTACCTCATGTACTCGCCCGCCTCGTAGAGCCGCTCCAGCTCGCGCCGTTCCGTCAGGCGCAGCCCGACAGCGGGGAGGACGCCCGCCGCCGAGCCCAGGACGACGCCCATCAGGGCCACCACCCCGCACTGGAACCCGCTCAGCGTGCGCCGCACCCGCGGCGGAGCGCCCACCGCGGCCAGGGTCTTCAGGTCGGCCTCGGCGTCGGCCTGGGCCAGCCCGGTGGCGATGCCGGCCGCGCCGATGGTGACCAGTCCCGCGAAGACGGTCAGGGCGAGCAGGGTCAGGTCGGCGCCGCCCTGGTACCCGGCCTCGATGCGCAAGGAGGCCTCGACGCCCATCCGGTCGATCTCACCGTCCAAGCGCTGGCGCTGTTGCGTGCCGGCCTGTCCGTCGAGGGTGAAGTACGAGCCGAACGGCGCGGTGCTCAGGCCCGCGGTCCGCACGGCGGCCGGCGGCAGGACCAGTTTGATGCCCCAGCCCTCCGCGGTGTCCGGGGCCTGGTGGACGGCGAGGACCTTGTCCTCGCCCGGCAGCTCCTCGCCGTTCTCCTGGGCCAGCTCCGCCTTCTCCATGTCGGTGACCACCCGCAGGGTGACCTTGCCGTCCTTGACCTGGCGCTTGTCGAAGGACACGGGCCGGCCCGCCCTGAGGGCGGTCACGGAGCCGGGGTCGCTGACCGCCAGGACGCCGAGCAGCTTCTCGTCGGCGACGACGGTGGCGTGCTGGCCGCCGTACCGGCCGTCCTTGCAGCGCCAGTCCTTGCGCAACTCCCTGGCCGCCTCCGCGCTGAACTGGACGGCACCACGCTGCTCGTGGAGCGGGCAGCGCTGCTCCTTGGGCGTGACGACCTCGACGCGCCCGCACCCGGGCACCGGGGAGAACGAATCGCAGCTGGCCTTGCCGACGAACAGTCGCTCCACGTCCGCCCGCTGTGCCAGCGGGAGTTCCTTGGAGAGCGCCTCGCGCAGCGCCGGCACCTCCTGGTGGGCGGAGTTCTCCGTGACCTGGAGCACCCCGGTGCCGTGCGGGAGTTCGGCGACGTACTCGTGCCGGTTCTGCAGGTCCTGGCTGTGCTGGTACGTGGCCACGGCGACGGTGCCCGCGACGGCGGCCAGGACGGCGGCCACGGCGGGAGCCGTACGCCCCCGGTTGCGGACGGCGTCGCGCAGCGCGAGGCGCGGTGACAGCGGCAGCCACCGGCCGATCCGCCCGAACATGCCGACCAGGACCGGGGTCAGGGCCACGATGCCGAGCTCGGCGATGGCGCTGCCGCCCGCCACGACGGCGGAGCCCATCTGCGAGGTGGTCCCGTACAGGGCGATCGCGGCGCCGGCGGCGACGGCGATCAGGCCGATGACCGGCAGGACCCGGTTGGCGCGGCGCACCCCGCGGCGGCCGGTGAGCGAGGCCAGTACGGTCTGGCGGGACGCGGTGATCGCGGGGACGATCGCGGCGAGCAGGCCGGTGATCACGGCCAGCAGGGCGATCCCCGCGAGTTCCAGCGGCCGGACGTCCCAGCTGCCGAAGCGGGCGCCGAGGCGCTCCTCCAGGAGCGGCTTGAGCCCGATGGTCAACGCCACGCCGACGGCCGTGCCGATGACGGCGGACGCGAAACCGATGACCAGGCCGCCGGAGAGCACGATGGCGCGGATGTGGCGCCGGTCTCCGCCGTTGGCGCCGACGAGACCCAGCTGGCGGCGCGAGCGGCGTGCGCCGACGGCGAAGGCCGGACCGGCGAGCAGGCAGATCTCCAGCATGGCGAGGCCCACGACGGTGGCCAGGACGGCCATCTCGGCGACGAGGGTGCCGTTCTGCTCGAACCGGGCTTCGGGGTTGTTCCGGAAGAGCGGCACCTCGGAGTCGGCGGGCGGGTCGAGGACGACGGCCCGGGAGACCACGCTGACGCTCTTCGTGTTGGCCGTCATGACCATGTTCCACGTGAAACCGTCACCGCCGACCTTCACGAGGAGGCTCTCCCGGGGCCGCACCCCGGCCGAGCCGATGGCGGTCAGGGACTTGTCGAGCGGGTCGATCAGGGTCCCGGGCGGGGCGATGAGCTCGGTCCGCCCCAGCTCGGAGGGAAGTTCGTACGCGCCCACGATCTTGTACGCGGTGTCGGTGCCGCGCGGGGCCACCGAGGAGCCGACGAAGAAGCCGGAGTCCTTGAGGAAGGCCGTGGTGGCGATGACCTCGCCCGCCGCCCGGGGCAGCCGGCCCCGGTCGAGGGCGATCAGGCCCTCGGCCAGCGGGTGGTGCGTGTCGATCTCCCGCAGTTCGACGCTGAGCAGGCCGTGGGTGGTGCGGACCCGGGCGTAGCCGGTCCGGTCCGGGAGGGACTGCGCGCCGGGCGGGAGCGCGGACATCATGGCCGGGAGGTCCTCGCCCTCCTTGCGCACCGTCTGGTGGGAGTCGTAGCCGCCGACGGGCCGGTAGCCGGTGCCGTCGGGCTTCTGCTCGATGGGCCCGTCCGTCCCACTGACGGTGAACCGGGCGTCGGCGGTGCCGATCGACCGGGCCAGGTTCTGCTCGGGTGAGAGTTCGGCGCTGCGCAGGGTGAGGTCGAGGGCGCTGACCCCGACGATCGGCAGGGCGATCATCGACAGGACGAGGGCGCTGCGGCCCTTGGCGCGCCAGGCGTCGCGGCGGGCTATCCGGAGCGCGGCCACCCAGGAGTGGTACCAGCCTTGGAGCGAGGAGGTCACTGGCCGGCCTGCCCCGTGAGCAGGGAGTCGGCGTGGCTGCGCAGGGTCTCGTCGACGACGCTGCCGTCGCGGAGGAAGACCACGCGGTCCGCCCAAGCGGCGAAGCGGGGCTCGTGGGTGACCAGGATTCCGGCCGCGCCCGCGTCGCAGCGGGACCGCAGCAGGGCGAGGACGGATTCGCCGGTCTCGGAGTCCAGGGCGCCGGTGGGCTCGTCCGCGAGGACCAGGCGGCGGTCGCCGACCAGGGCGCGGGCGATGGCCACGCGCTGCTGCTGGCCGCCGGACATCTCGTCGGGGAAGCGGTCGGCGAGCTGCCCGAGGCCCATCTCCTCCAGCGCGGTGAGCGCGGAGACCCGGGCCTTGCGGGCGGAGGTGCCGTCGAGTTCTTGGGGCAGGGCCACGTTCTCGGCGGCGGTGAGGGCCGGTATCAGGTTGTAGTCCTGGAAGACGTACCCGATGCTGCGGCGGCGCAGCGCGGCCAGCTCCTTGCGGCTCGCTGCGGTGATGTCGGTGCCCTCGACGACGACCCGGCCGCCGGTCGGGGTGTCGAGCCCGCCCGCGAGGGTGAGCAGCGTGGACTTCCCGGAGCCGGAGGGGCCCATGACGGCGACGAGTTCGCCGGGGAAGACGGAGAGGTCGATGCCGCGCAGGGCGTGGACCTCGGTGGCGCCGCTGCCGTGCGTGCGGACGAGCCGGTCCAACTGCAGGACGGGCCGTTGTGACTGGTGGTCGGGCATGAGGTGTCCCCCTGGAACGGTGGTTCAGCCCCGCCGCGTGCGGGCGGCGCGGGGCGTGGTGGTGGTCGGTGCCGCGGCGGCGGCCGGGTGCGGTGTCCCGGCCGGGTCGGCGGGTTCGGCGGCCTGGGGCGGTTCGGACTCGGCGGCTCTCCGGTCGGCCGGCAGGGAGAGCCGGACGAGCCGGGATTCGCAGTGGTCGAGCCAGCGGGCCTCGGCCTCGGTCTGGAAGATCAGCTGCTCCAGGACCAGCAGCCAGGCCACGTCGTCGCGTTCGCGGGACTGCCCGCTCTCGACGGCGGCGAGGGCCCTGGCCTTGAGCCGGGTGTAGTCCTGCATCGCCTTGATGGTGGCGTGCCGCTGGGACTGGATGACGGCGCGGATGTCCACGCCGGGGGCCCCGACGGCCATGGCGAGCTTGATGGACAGCTCGTCGCGCGGCGGGTTGGCGCGGTCGACGGGCCGCTCGTACCACTCCCGCAGTTCGGTGCGGCCGTCGTCGGTGATGGCGTAGAGGGTGTGGCCGGCGGAGTCCTCGCCGCCGGGGGCGACGAGCCCGTCGCGTTCGAGGCGGGCGAGGGTCGTGTACACCTGCCCGACGTTCAGGGGCCAGGTGGAACCGGTGCGGGATTCGAACTCGGTGCGCAGCTGGGAGCCGTACCGAGGACCCCGTTCCAGCAGGGCGAGTAGCCCGTGACGGATCGACATACTGAGTATGTATACCGAGTATGTTCGGCACGTCAACCGCCCTGGGGACTACGCCGGACGGTGGACGCGGGCTTCGGAGGGAGGGTCAGATCCCCTTGCGCAGCCGCATTCCGAGGTAGCCGAGGCCCACTCCCATCAGGGCGAACCCGGTACCGAGCGGCAGTATGTGCGCGGCGAGGTCGGCGGCCCGCTCGTTCGGCCCGGTGCCCAGCGCGCTGACCGCCGGGGGCGGGGTGGCCTCGGGGCGCGGCGGGGCGACCGGCTGGGTGCGGGGGCGCAGCGCGGGGGGCCGCGGGGCCGCGACGGCCTCGGGGTTCACGGCAGCGTCCGCGGGCCGCCCGGGCCGTTCCCGGCCGACGCCGTAGGCGCTGCCGGCCAGCCGGCCGGGTCCCGCGTCCGACGGGTCGTCATCCGCTGCGGCGGGCCCGGCGGCCACCGCGGAGAGGGTGGGCGGCAGGGCGTGGGCGAGGGTGAACGGGGCGTGCGCAAAGGTGAGACGGGCGTGCGCGAGGGTGAGCGGCAGGGCGTACGCGGGGACGCCGGGCGCGAGTGCGACGGCGGCCAGTACGACGCCCGCGAGCCCGAGCCGTCGCGGGCCGCGCGGAATGCTGCGGATGCGCCCCAGGGTCACGGCGGAGCCCTCCCGTCCCGAGCGGCCGAGGCGCGGCTCGGATTCAGCGATACGCGCTCAGGTTTGCATATCGGGGCAAAAGCGGCATCCCGGGCGCCCCATCAGGGTGCCCGGGATGCCGGTGTGGCTCAGTGCCCCGCCCGGCCCGACCCGGCCCGGCCCGCCCGGCCGGTCCACCGCGGCCGCGCGGGGGCGTTCGCCGCTACTCCGGATTGCCGGTGGACACGGTCAGCGTGTACTCCGTGCCCTCCTTGGCGATCTTGTCCTGGGGAGCCGGGTTCTGCTCCAGCACGGTGTCCTTGCCGTACACCGCCTCGTCCTTCTCAATGATCTTGTACTTGCCGCCGGAGGCCTGGATGCACTCCTTGACCGAGAGCAGGTTCTTGTAGCGGAGGTCGGGCGCCGAGTACTTGCCGGCCTCGCTGTAGTGCTTCGACGGCTCCTTGCACTTGGCCGGGTCGATCGTGCGCGAGAGGTCCGGACCCTTGAAACCGGCCTTCGCGGAGCCGGACCCGGAGGCCGAGGCGCCCGGGGTCTGACCCTTCGCCTCGGGCTTGTCGTCGTCCCTGGAGAGCGCCGCGATCAGACCGCCGACCGCCAGTACGGCCACCGCGATCGCGCCGACGACCACCGGCATGTTCCGCTTGGCGCCCCCGCCGCCGACCCCCGCGCCCGGACCCTGCGCCGCCGGGGAGATCGTGTACGGCGGCGGGGTGTGCGGGGCGTACTGCTGCTGCGGCGGGGGCGTGTGCGGGTAGGCGTAGCCGCCCTGCGGCTGGGCGACCGGGCCCGGGGCGTACGGGGACGGCGCCGGGGTGTGCGGCGCCTGGTACGGGTGCTGGACCGACTGCGGCGGCGCCTGGAAGCCGGAGTCCACCGGCGGGAACACGGCGGAGGACACGCCGGCCCCGCTGCTCAGCGGACCGATCCCCTGGACGATGACCGGGGCGACGGTCTGCCCGGCGGACAGCACCCGCGCGACCTCGTCCCGCATGGCCGCGGCGGTGGGGAAGCGCTCGTTCGGGTTCTTCTTCAGGGCCCGCGCCACCAGCGCGTCCATCGCCGGGGTCACCGACCGGTTGATCGAGGACGGAGCGACCGGCTCCTCCTGCACGTGCGCGTACGCGATGGCCAGCGGCGAGTCGGCGTCGAAGGGGATGCGCCCGGTCAGCAGCTGGAACAGCATGATGCCGACCGAGTACAGGTCGGAGCGGGCGTCGACCGCGCGTCCCAGCGCCTGTTCGGGCGACAGGTACTGCGGCGTGCCGACGACCATGCCGGTCTGCGTCATCGAGGTGACCCCGGACTGCATCGCGCGGGCGATGCCGAAGTCCATCACCTTGACCACGCCGCGCTTGTTCACCATCACGTTGCCGGGCTTGATGTCCCGGTGGACCAGCCCCATCTCGTGGCTGGTCTCCAGGGCGGCCAGCACGTCGGACGTCACCTTCAGCGCCTTGTCGGCCGGCATCGCCCCGTACTGCCTGACGTCCGAGTCCAGGACGGAGCCGAGCGGCTGCCCCTCCACGTACTCCATGACGATGTACGGCATCACCGCGCCGTCCCCGGTCGGGGAGCCGGCCGAGGTGACGACGCCCTCGCCGGTGTCGAAGACCGAGACGATGTTCGTGTGCGACAGTTTGGCTACAGCCTGGGCCTCGCGGCGGAAGCGCTCGCGGAAGGACTGCTCCCGGCCCAGATCGCTGTGCAGGGTCTTGATGGCGACCTGCCGGTCGAGGGCGGAGTCGTACGCCAGGTACACGGACGCCATGCCGCCCTCACCGAGCAAGTCCCTTAGCTGGTAACGGCCACCGGCCAACGAGCCGCCCGCGTACTGGCCCTTGGTGCCGTCCTGGCTCATGACTGTTGCTTCCCCTCGGGATGTGTCCCCGCGCCTCTGGCCGGGCGCACGTGGCGCCCAGTCTGCCGGAGGGCAAGCACACGTCAAGCCGGGTGCCCGTTCCGTGACCACACGGGCGCAGGGTGTCTGTGTCCGAACGGTGACCGGTTCCGAGGCTGTAGCGTTCGTCGCAGCACAAAGAAAAGGAACCGCTGAGCGGCGGCCGAGAGAGACGACGGCGAGGACTGATGGCACCCGAACCCGAGGGAAACGGCGGCGGGATGGCCGACGGTCCTGAGCACTGGGGCGCCGGTGGCCTGGTGGGCGACGGTCGTTACCGGCTGACCCACCGCCTGGGCCGGGGCGGCATGGCCGAGGTGTTCGCCGCCGAGGACGTGCGCCTGGGGCGCACCGTCGCGGTGAAGCTGCTGCGCGCCGATCTCGCCGAGGACCCCGTGTCCAAGGCCCGCTTCACGCGCGAGGCGCAGTCGGTCGCCGGACTCAACCACCATGCCGTCGTCGCCGTGTACGACTCCGGCGAGGACCGGGTCGGCCCCAACACCGTCCCGTACATCGTGATGGAGCTGGTCGAGGGCCGCACCATCCGCGACCTGCTGATCAGCGCCGACGCCCCCGGACCGGACCAGGCGCTCATCATCGTCTCGGGCGTGCTGGAAGCACTCGCCTACTCGCACCAGCACGGCATCGTGCACCGCGACATCAAGCCGGCGAACGTCATCATCACCGAGACCGGCGCGGTCAAGGTCATGGACTTCGGCATCGCCCGCGCCCTGCACGGCGTGCAGTCGACGATGACGCAGACCGGCATGGTGATGGGCACCCCGCAGTACCTGTCGCCCGAACAGGCCCTCGGCAAGGCCGTCGACCACCGCTCCGACCTGTACGCGACCGGCTGCCTGCTGTACGAACTGCTGGCGCTGCGGCCCCCCTTCACCGGGGAGACCCCGCTGTCGGTGGTCTACCAGCACGTCCAGGACGCCCCGGTGCCGCCTTCGCAGCTGCCGGAGGGCCACCACATCCCCCAGGAGCTCGACGGCCTGGTCATGCGTTCGCTCGCCAAGGACCCGGACGACCGGTTCCAGAGCGCCGAGGAGATGCGCGGGCTGGTCCAGTACGCGCTCCGGATGCTGCACGAGCAGGGGCCCAACACCGGCACCTGGAACACCGGCCCGGTCGCCATGGCCCTGCCGCACGGCCGGGGCGGCGCCGCGCCGACCACGGCCATGCCCGTGGGCGGACCCGGCGGTCGGCAGCACCCCGCGAGCGCCTCGACCTCGCAGTTCCAGCAGCCGATGGTGGCGCCGCTGAACCCGGACGACGGCTCGGCCTTCCCCGGCGGGGGCGGCAACGGCCAGGGCGGCCACGGGGGTACCGGCGGCTACGACGGCTACGACGACCGCGGCGGCAACGGCGGCCGTTGGAAGATGTGGCTGTTCGCCGTGCTCGCGGTCGTCGCGGTCGCGGCCGGCGTGGCCTACGCCGTGAACGGCGGGGGCGGCGGGGGCGGCGGGAAGCAGCCGAACACCACCCAGAGCACCACGGGCGGCCAGCCGACCACCACCGGCCCCCCGCAGGGCACGACGGCGCCGCCGACGACCGAGCACACGCGCCCGACGGACACGGAGACGTACGCGCCGAGCTACCGGCCGACGACCTCCGCCCCGACGTTCACGCCGTCGTTCACGCCGTCGACGACGCCGCCCCCGACCACCACCAAGACCCCCTCGGCGACCCCGACGAAGACCGCCACGGCCACGGTCTCGCGGCCTCCGGTGACGACGCCTCCCCCGACGGGTGGCAACGGCGGCGAGGATCCCGCCAACTGACGCCGGCGACGGAATGGGCCCGTAGGAATGAATTCCGCCGGGCCCATTCCGCTGCGGTCGCCCGCCGTGGTCATCTGCTGCGGCCATCCGCTGCGGTCATATGGGAACAAGAGCTGCCCAGAGGGCGCGAACCGCGGTCCGTTCAGTAGCGCTGCTCCGCCTGCAGGCGGGCCACGTACGCGGCGGCCTGCGAGCGGCGTTCCATGCCCAGCTTGGAAAGCAGGCTGGAAACGTAGTTCTTGATCGTCTTCTCGGCCAGGTGCAGGCGCTCGCCGATCACCCGGTTGGTCAGGCCCTCGCCGATCAGGTCAAGGATCTTCCGCTCCTGCTCGGTGAGGTTCGACAGGCGGTCGTCGCCCTTGCCGTTCTTGCCGTCGCGCAGCCGCTCCAGGACCCGCGCGGTGGCGACCGGGTCCAGCAGCGACTTGCCGGCCGCGACGTCACGCACGGCGCTGAGCAGCTCGTTTCCGCGGATCGCCTTGAGCACGTAGCCCGAGGCGCCGGCCATGATCGCGTCGAACAGTGCCTCGTCGTCGGCGAACGAGGTCAGCATCAGGCATTTGATGTCCTCGTGCTGCGAGCGGACCTCCCGGCAGACCTCCACGCCGCTGCCGTCCGGCAGGCGGACGTCCAGGACGGCCACGTCGGGACGGGTGGCCGGGATGCGGACCAATGCGTCGGCTGCCGTACCCGCCTCGCCGACGATCTCGATGTCCTCTTCGACCGACAACAGCTCATGAACGCCGCGCCGTACCACTTCGTGGTCGTCCAGGAGGAATACCTTGATTTTTCCGTCTTCGCGCACGAAGTCAGTTTCACACACTCACCCCTTCCCTGCCGGAGTTACCCGGGATAACGTGCCGGTGTTCCGGCCCCCTGCAAGGCTGTGACCAGTGGTTGTTCCCGCTTGCGCTGATTTACTTGGAAATCCAAGCAAAATCCCAGGTCAAACGGGGTTTCGCAGTTATGCGGCGCACTGGGTAACGTGCATTGCGCAGGGCACTCGCCGGGGCACCTGTCACGCCTGGATCCCGTACACGACGCGCACCCACCCCGTGCGCGGGTACGGATGCAGGTGAGCCGCACTGGACCCCGGAGAACCCGGGTGCCGGACCGACGGAGGAGCACACGTGACCGTGGAGAGCACTGCCGCGCGCAAGCCGCGACGCAGCAGCGGCACCAAGGGGGCGGCAGGCGCGGCGAGCGCCCGCAAGACCGCCGCCGCCACCGCGAAGACGCATGACGCCGAACCTCAGCTCGTACAGCTGCTGACGCCCGAAGGGGACCGGGTCGAGAACGCAGAGAATGCGGAGTTCCTGCCCTTCGTCGCCGACATCACCACCGACGACCTGCGCGGGCTGTACCGGGACATGGTCCTGACGCGCCGCTTCGACGGTGAGGCGACCGCCCTCCAGCGCCAGGGCGAGCTGGGCCTGTGGGCCTCGCTGCTCGGCCAGGAGGCCGCCCAGATCGGCTCCGGCCGGGCCCTGCGCTCCGACGACTACGTCTTCCCGACGTACCGCGAGCACGGCGTGGCCTGGTGCCGGGGCGTCGACCCGACCAACCTGCTCGGCATGTTCCGCGGTGTGAACCACGGCGGCTGGGACCCGACCACCAACAACTTCCACCTGTACACCATCGTCATCGGCTCGCAGACGCTCCACGCGACCGGTTACGCGATGGGGGTGGCCAAGGACGGGGCCGATTCCGCGGTCATCGCCTACTTCGGCGACGGCGCCTCCAGCCAGGGCGACGTGGCCGAGGCCTTCACCTTCTCGGCGGTCTACAACTCCCCCGTGGTGTTCTTCTGCCAGAACAACCAGTGGGCGATCTCCGAGCCCACCGAGCGCCAGATGCGGGTGCCGCTCTACCAGCGCGCCCAGGGCTTCGGCTTCCCCGGCGTCCGCGTCGACGGCAACGACGTGCTGGCCTGCCTGGCCGTGACCCGCTGGGCCCTGGAGCGGGCCCGCAGCGGCGAGGGCCCGACCCTGGTCGAGGCGTTCACCTACCGCATGGGCGCGCACACCACCTCCGACGACCCGACGAAGTACCGGCGGGACGAGGAGACGGCGGCCTGGGAGGCGAAGGACCCGATCCTGCGCCTGAAGGCCCACCTGCTGGCCACCGGAGGCGCCGACGAGGCCTTCTTCGAGGGGCTGGAGACGGAGAGCGAGGCGCTCGGCAAGCGGGTGCGCGAGGTCGTGCGCGCCATGCCCGATCCCGACACCATGGCGATCTTCGAGAACGTGTACGCGGACGGGCACGCGCTCGTCGACGAGGAGCGCGCGCAGTTCGCCGCCTACCTCGCGTCCTTCGAGGGTGGGGAGTGACCACCGTGCCTACCCAGAAGATGTCGATCGCGAAGGCGCTCAACGAGTCGCTGCGCAAGGCCCTGGAGACGGACCCGAAGGTCCTGATCATGGGCGAGGACGTGGGCAAGCTCGGTGGTGTCTTCCGCATCACCGACGGCCTGCAGAAGGACTTCGGCGAGGAGCGGGTCATCGACACCCCGCTCGCCGAGTCGGGGATCGTCGGTACGGCGATCGGCCTCGCCCTGCGCGGCTACCGCCCGGTCGTGGAGATCCAGTTCGACGGTTTCGTCTTCCCCGCGTACGACCAGATCGTCACGCAGCTCGCGAAGATGCACGCGCGGGCCCTGGGCAAGATCAAGCTGCCCGTCGTCGTACGCATCCCGTACGCGGGCGGCATCGGCGCGGTCGAGCACCACAGCGAGTCGCCGGAGGCGCTCTTCGCGCACGTGCCCGGCCTCAAGGTGGTCTCCCCCTCGAACGCCGCCGACGCGTACTGGATGCTCCAGCAGGCGATCCTGAGCGACGACCCGGTGATCTTCTTCGAGCCGAAGCGGCGCTACTGGGACAAGGGCGAGGTCGACGTCGACGCGATTCCGGACGCGCTGCACGCGTCCCGGGTGGCCCGCGAGGGCTCGGACGTCACGCTCGCCGCCTACGGCCCGATGGTGAAGGTCTGCCTTGAGGCGGCCGCCGCCGCGGCCGAGGAGGGCAAGTCGGTGGAGGTCGTCGACCTGCGCTCGATGTCCCCGGTCGACTTCGACGGGATCCAGGCGTCGGTCGAGAAGACCCGCCGGCTCGTGGTCGTCCACGAGGCGCCGGTGTTCCTGGGCATGGGCTCGGAGATCGCCGCTCGCATCACGGAGCGGTGCTTCTACCACCTGGAGGCGCCGGTCCTGCGCGTGGGCGGTTTCCACGCCCCGTACCCGCCGGCCCGCCTGGAGGACGAGTACCTGCCCGGCCTGGACAGGGTGCTCGACGCCGTCGACCGCTCGCTGGCGTACTGAGGAGAGCCCCGTGACCATCCGCGAATTCAAAATGCCCGATGTGGGCGAGGGCCTCACTGAGGCCGAGATCCTCAAGTGGTACGTCCAGCCCGGTGACACCGTCACCGACGGCCAGGTCGTCTGCGAGGTCGAGACCGCGAAGGCGGCCGTGGAACTGCCGATCCCGTTCGACGGGACCGTGCACGCGCTCCTCTTCGAGGAGGGCACCACGGTCGACGTCGGCCAGGTGATCATCTCGGTCGCGACGCAGGCCCCGGCCGGCGCGGCCGAGACCCCGGTCCAGGAGGCCGCCCCGGCGGCCGCCGCGGCCGCCGCCCCCGCCGCACCGGCGGAGGAGGCCGCGCCCCAGGCGCGCCAGCCCGTCCTGGTCGGCTACGGCGTCTCCACCGCGTCCACCAAGCGCCGCCCGCGCAAGGCGGTCCCCGGTGCGGCGCGGACGGCCGTGCCGTCGCGCAACGGTTCCGCCCCCGCGGCGCCGGCCGCCCCCGCGGCCCCGGCCGTGCCGGCGCAGCCCGGTACGGGCGAGCGGCCGCTGGCCAAGCCGCCGGTGCGCAAGCTCGCCAAGGACCTCGGGATCGATCTGGCCGTCGTGGTGCCCACGGGCGCCGGCGGGGTCGTGACCCGGGAGGACGTCCACGCGGCGGCCACCGCGGTGCTCGCGCCGCAGGAGGCCCCCGCCCCGGCGGCAGCGGCCGCGCCCGCACCGGCGGCGGCTGCGGCTGCGGCGCAGGCCGTCGCGGCCCCGGCCGGGCAGGCCGAGGCGACGGCCAGGGAGACCCGTATCCCGGTCAAGGGCGTCCGCAAGGTCACCGCCCAGGCCATGGTGGGCTCGGCCTTCACCGCGCCGCACGTCACCGAGTTCATCACCTTCGACGTGACCCGCACGATGAAGCTGGTCCAGGAGCTCAAGGCCGACCCGGACCTCGCGGGGCTGCGGATCAACCCGCTGCTGCTCATCGCGAAGGCCGTCCTGGTCGCGGTCCGCCGCAACCCGGAGGTCAACGCCTCCTGGGACGAGGCGGCCCAGGAGATCGTGCTCAAGCACTACGTCAACCTGGGCATCGCGGCGGCCACCCCCCGCGGGCTGATCGTCCCGAACATCAAGGACGCGCACGCCAAGACCCTGCCGGAGCTCTCGGAGGCCCTGTCCTCGCTGGTCGCCACGGCCCGCGACGGCAAGACATCCCCGGCCGACATGCAGAACGGCACGCTCACCATCACCAACGTGGGCGTCTTCGGCGTCGACACCGGTACGCCCATCCTGAACCCCGGCGAGTCCGCGATCCTCGCGGTCGGCGCGATCAAGCTCCAGCCGTGGGTCCACAAGGGCAAGGTCAAGCCGCGGCAGGTCACCACCCTGGCGCTGTCGTTCGACCACCGCCTCATCGACGGCGAGCTCGGCTCCCGCTTCCTGGCCGACATCGCGGCCGTCCTGGAGCACCCGCGCAGGCTGGTCACCTGGTCCTGACCGGATGCGCGCACCCGTACCCTCCCGCCGCCCCCGGGCCGGTGGGAGGGTACGGAAACCACTGTCGCGGCCCCGGCCCCGTGTGATCATCGCCGGATGCTCATCCGCCCCGCCCCCGCCGCGCTCCGCCCCCCTACCGCGGACCCCGCGGCCCTGGCCCGTGCCGACGCCCACCCGGCAGCGAACCGCGGGTCAGGGACGAGGAGCAGCCGGCCCGCGAGGACCTCGCGTTCTCCCCGGACCGCCCGGGCGAGCGCTCCTGGTGGCGCCTCGCCGGGCTGCCGGACGGCGCGCCGGCCGGCCTGGCGCTGCCCTCGGCGACGCCCTACCACCGCGACGTCGGCCACCTCGGCGTCGTACCGGAGCAGCCGGGCAAGGGCCTGATCGACGACGTGCTGGATGAGCTCACCCGCTTCCACGCGGCGGCGGGCGCGGAGCGGATCACCGCGACCACGGACACCGTCAACATGCCGAGGGCCGCGGCTTTCGACCGGGCCGGCTACGAGATCACCGAGATCCGGCTGGTCAGACAAGCGCGCATGAGGTGAATCCCCCGCACGGAACGGCGACGGGCTCGCCGCCGCCCTCGTGCCGGGGAGCGCGGTGGCGCCCGCCGTGGCCGTCCCCGCCCCGCGGGGGCGGTGAGGCGGTAGCCTCCCGCCGGGGAAGGGGGCCGGGGTGTCCATCGCAGAACTGCAGGTGTACTCCGTTGAGGAGGCCGACGTCACGGGCGGGGTGTGCGTGGTCCGGTGCGTGGGCGGCGTGGCGCGGACCGGGCAGGTCTACGCCGTCGGTGAGCTCCGCCTCGGCCTGCGCGGCATCGAGCGGTACGGGCGGACCGTGGTCTCGGTCGGAGCCGGGCACACGGCCCGGGTGCACCTCAGGGGGGCCGTGGTCGCGCTGCTGACCCCGGGCCAGGTGCTGACGGCGGTGCCGCCGGACGGGCACGCGCTGGCGGAGCTGGAGGACTGGCTGGCCGCCGATCCGCCGCTGGGGGACGAACCGGCGCCGCGGACGCTGCGGAGCCTGGCCGGGAGCCGGATGCGGGACGAGCGGCTGCCGGACGCGGTCCGGCTGCGCTGGGGGCGCGTGGCGGTGACCGCGACCTACCGATGCGCGGCGCTGGAAGGCGCGTCCGAGCTGGTCCGGGGGGCCGAGCTGGCCGGCGTGCGCGGCTACCTGATCCAGCGCTTCGGCCCCGGGCGCGGCGGCGACCCGGCGGCCCTGTGCCGGGAGGCGCTGGCGCTGATCGACCTCACCCCGCAGGCCGCGCTGGCGCAGGCCCGTACCTGGCGGGACCTGCCGAAGTCCCGGATCCAGCACCTGCGCCGGATCAAGAACCTGATCCCCGCCCTGGCCCTCGTACGGTCCCACCTTCCGGACGCCGACCCCCTGGCGCGGGCGGTCGACGCCTGGGCGGCGGTCCGGGCCGAGCTCCCGTGAACCATGCCGGGGCGCTCCCGCGCCGGGGCGGCTCAGCGGGGCGGGTACGCCGCCCGTGAGCTTGTCGGCGGCCGAGGTGGCCGACGCCGTGACGGGCCGTGGTCGTACGCGCCGCCCGTGCCACCGCGCGACCGTACGGCGCCCCTTGACGGGCCCCGGTGCCGGCGGGAGGCTCCCGGATCTCGGATCCGAACGGTTGCAGCTGGGGGGCCGCCATGCCGGAGGAGTCTGTCCAGACGGTGGGGGAGCTACGGGCACGGCTCGTGGCACGCGGAGCGCGCTGGTCCGTCCTGGAACACCTGGCCGACGAGGATCCGGTGCCCCGGCCCTCGCTCGGTCTGGAGCCCGGGGCGAACCTGACGCCCGCCGATGCGGTGGGACCCGTCGACCTGCGCTCGCTCGTGGGAGGGGAGAGCGGCAATCCCCACCTCACCCGCCGCCGCGCCGCGCACGGGCTGCTCCCCGGCCGGGAGGCCGACCCGGCGACCCGCCCGGCGGCCGCCGCCCGGCCCGCCGCCGTCGACTGGCGCCACCGCTGGGGCTGGCCCTGGATCACCAAGGTCAGGGACCAGAACCCCTGCGGCTCCTGCTGGGCGTTCGGCGCGGCCGGCCTGGTCGAGTCCATGGCCCGGATCGAGCACGACGTCTGGGCCCGGCGCTCCGAGGGCGACGTGCACGACGCGCTGAAGTCCACCTGCGGGCAGGGTGGCAACCCCGAGACCGCGCTGGACTGGATCAAGGACAACGGCGGGCTCGCCGACCCGGACTGCTGGCCGTACAGCACGCCGCCCGCCGGGCTGCCCGCCGCCCGGCGCGACGCCTGGCGCGCCGAGTACACGCCGAGCTGGGACAGGTCGGGCAGGACGGTCCGGATCACCGACTACGTGCGGCTCGGCGACGTGGAGCAGCAGAAGATCTGGCTGGACACGGTCGGCCCGCTGACCGCCTGCTTCGACGTCTACGACGACTTCTTCGCCCTGGGCTCCGGGGTCTACCACCGCACCAGCGACCGGCTCGCGGGCGGCCACTGCGTGCTCGTCGTCGGCTACGACGACGCCGCGGGCTGCTGGCTGTTCAAGAACTCCTGGGGGCCGGGCTACCACGTGGGCGGCTACGGCCGGATCGCCTACGGCGAGGCAGGCATCGACTACTGGGCCAAGTGCGGACTGCGCGGCACCAACATCGACCCGTGGAGCAAGCGCCGCCTGCACGCCGGCAACGTCTACGAGAGCGGCAACGGCCGGTCCCACCGCAACTTCGAGCTGCTCGCCACCACCGCCGGCAGCCGTCTCCAGCACTGGTGGCGCGAGGGCGACGCGCCTTTCCCCTGGGCCCGCGCGGGCACGTTCGCGAGTGACGCCTCCGGCCAGCCGGCCTTCACCGGGAGCACGTACAACCGGAACATGGAGTCCCTGCACGTGACCACCGGCGGCCGGCTGCGCCACTGGTACTACGAGCAGACCGGCGGCGCCTGGCGCGACGGCGGTGCCTTCGGGCCGGGTGACGCGGCCGTCGGTTCGACGCCGGGCTTCATCCAGAGCGACTACGGGAAGCCGGGCAACTTCGAGGTGGTCGTCCGCACCGCCGACGGCCGGCTGAACCACTGGTGGCGGATCAACGGCGCCCCCTGGAGCTGGAACGACGGCGGCCGGTTCGCCTCCGGCATCGCCCACTACGGACCGGCGCTGGTCCAGACCCGGGGCCGGCGCCTCGACCTCGTCGCCACCCGGCTGGACGGCTGCATGCAGTTGTGGTGGCGCGACGACGCGAACGGCTTCGCCTGGCGCCCCGGGGAGGTCTTCGGCGCCGGGGCCACGTCCGCGCCCTGCTTGATCGAGGGGCAGTACGGGGCCGCCGACGAGGACACCGCCGGGAACTACGAGCTGTGCGTGGCCGTCGCCGGAGGCTTCGTCGAGCACTGGTGGCGGGGCAACACGGGTGCCTCGGGGTGGAGCCGCGGCGCGGTGTTCGGCCACGACGTCCTCGCGGTCACCGGGATGCTCCAGGGCAGCTTCGGGTTCAACCTGGAAGTCATCGTCCTGCGCACCGACCGCCGGCTCCAGCACTACTGGCGCGACCGCGCGGGCTGGCACGAGGGGCCGGTCGTCGGCCCCGTCTGAGAGGACCGCCCGGGTGGAAGTACGGAGCGTCACGCTGGACCCCGGCGAGCCCTACGAGCTGCGGCTCGGCGGGCGGGGGGCGCGCGGGTACGTGTGGACCTGGCAGGTCACCGGTGACGCGGACGCGGTGTCGGTGGCCGAGGGCCCGCCCGGGGCCGGGGCCGGGACCGGGTTGGCGCCGGGGAGCCCGGTGGACGTCCTGCCCGGCGCCCCGGTGGAGCGGACGTACCTCGTCCGGGGACTCCGGGGCGGGCGGGCCCGGATCCGCTTCGCGCAGGTCCGGCCGCCCTACCCGGACGAGGCCCCGTACGACGAGTTCGTCCTGGACGTGGAGGTCACCCGCGGGGCCCGCTGAGCGCCGGTGCCGAACGTCGTGCGGCCGACGAAGCCGCGCAACATCCTTCGATGCGGGCGCGGCGGCGCTCCGGGCTCACCGTCGCGGACGGGTCCGCATCGTGGACGCCGCCCGGGTTTGCACCTCTGATGTATCTATCCTGTGCGCATGCCGGCCGCCCCTCCTCCTTCCGCCCCCGCCCCCGCGCCCACTCCCCCGCGCACGAGCGCCGTGACCGCCGCCGACCGGGTCTACCGGCACGTCAAGCAGGGGGTGCTCGACCGTCGCTACGAGGGCGGCACCCTGCTCACCGAGGGCGAACTGGCCGGAGCCGTCGGGGTGTCCCGCACCCCGGTCCGCGAGGCGCTGCTGCGGCTGGAGACCGAGGGGCTGCTGAAGCTGTACCCGAAGAAGGGCGCGCTGGTCCTGCCGGTCTCCGCGCAGGAGATCACCGACGTGCTCGAAACCCGGCTGCTGGTCGAGGAGTTCACCGTACGGCGGGCCGTGCCCGCGCCCCCCGGCCTGCTGGACCGGCTCGCCGACCTGGTCGAGGAACAGCGCGGGCACGCCGCCGCGGGCGACCTGGCGGCGATGATGGCCGCCGACCGGGCCTTCCACGCCGAGATCGTGCGCAGCGCCGGCAACCAGATCCTCCAACGCCTCTACGACCAACTGCGCGACCGGCAGTTGCGGATGGGGGTGGCCGTGCTGCACGCCCACCCCGACCGGGTCGAGCGGACCCTGGCCGAGCACACCGAGATCCTCGACGCGCTGCGCGCCGGGGACGCGCAGGCGGCGGCCGCGGCGGTCCGCGGGCACATCGGGCGGGTCGAGGCGCTGGTGCGGGGGTCGGGCCGATGACCGCGCCGGCCGCGTCCCCCGGCGCCGCGGGGGCTCCAGGTGCCGCGGGAACTCCCGGCGCCGCGGGCCCTCCCGACGTCCGTGTCGGCGCCGCCCTGCCCGCGGCCGAGGACCCACCGGGCGGCCGGCGGGCGGTCGCCGTCTGGGGCATCGGCGTCGCCGTCTACTTCGTCGCGGTGATCTTCCGGACCAGCCTCGGCGTCGCCGGACTCGACGCCGCCGACCGCTTCCACGTCAACGCCTCGGCCCTGGCCGCCTTCTCGCTGCTCCAACTCCTCGTGTACGCGGGCATGCAGATACCCGTCGGCCTGATGGTGGACCGGCTCGGTACCAAGAAAGTGCTGACGCTGGGCGCGGTGCTCTTCACGATCGGGCAGCTCGGCTTCGCGCTCTCGCCCTCGTACGGGATGGCACTCGCCGCGCGCGCCCTGCTGGGCTGCGGCGACGCGATGACCTTCATCTCCGTACTGCGGCTCGGCAACCGGTGGTTCCCGGCCCGGCGCGGACCGCTCGTGGCGCAGCTGGCCGGGCTGGTCGGCATGGCGGGCAACCTCGTCTCCACCCTGGTGCTGGCGCCCGTCCTGCACGGCGTCGGCTGGACGGCGGCCTTCGCGGGCAGCGCCGTCGCGGGGCTGGTCGTCCTGGTGCCGCTGGTGCTGTTCCTGCGCGACCACCCCGAGGGGCACGGGTCACCGCCCCGGCCGAACGTGGCGCGGGGCGGCGGGGGCGGCTTCGTGCGCCGTCAGATCGCCGAGTCCTGGCGGGAGCCCGGTACCCGGCTCGGGCTGTGGGTGCACTTCACCACCCAGTTCCCCGCGATGGTGTTCCTGCTGCTGTGGGGGATGCCGTTCCTGGTCGAGGCGCAGGGGCTGTCCCGGAGCACGGCGGGCGGGCTGCTGACGCTGGTGGTCGCCTCGAACATGGCCCTCGGGCTGGTCTACGGCCAGGTCGTGGGACGCCGGCAGTCCGCGCGGATACCGCTGGCGCTGGGCACGGTCGGCGTCACCGCCACGCTGTGGGCGGCGGTGCTCGCGTATCCGGGGGACCGGGCGCCGATGTGGCTGCTGGTCGCCCTGTGCCTGGTGCTCGGGATGTGCGGACCGGCGTCGATGATCGGCTTCGACTTCGCCCGTCCGGCCAACCCGGCGGAGCGCCAGGGCACCGCCTCCGGGATCACGAACATGGGCGGCTTCCTCGCCTCGATGACCACCCTGCTCGCGGTGGGCGTCCTGCTGGACGCCACCGGCGACAACTACCGCATCGCCTTCTCGACGGTCTTCGTCCTCGAAGCCCTCGGCGTGGCCCAGATCCTCCGGCTGCGCCCCCACGCCCTCGCCCGCGAGGCGGCGTAGCCCCCGCCGGGCACATCCGGCTCCGCCGACGTTCGAGGCGCGGGGGTCCGGGGCGGAGCCGGGTTCGGCACGGACCCCGGCCCGCCGCGAGGCGTCACCGCGTCACCCGGTCAGCCGCGTCACCGGGTCACCGCGTCACGGCGTCACCGCGAAGGCCGCGAGAATGGCGGCGGCCAGCTCCGGATCGCCCTCCACCTTCACCCGGTCGGCCACGGCGTGCGCCCGCACCCGCCCCGCCGCCAGGCGGACGTACGTCGGCCAGTCCAGCGTCAGCGTCACCGCCGGACCCAGCGACGGCGCCTTGTCCAGCGTCCCCTGGCCGTTCGCGTCGACCCGTACCGTCCGCATGAACTCCAGCTGCCCGTGCACGTCCAGGACCACCGCCGAGTTCGCGGGCGCGCCCGCCCCCTTGGCGACCGCCTTCGGCAGCCCCGCCAGCAGGACGTCCCGCGCCACGTGGGCGCCCGGGGAGTCCCAGTTGCCGGGTGCGCCCAGCGCCGCCCGCAGGTCCTGCTCGTGGACCCACACGTCGTACGCCCGCAGCCGCAGCGCCTGCTCCAGCGTCACCTGGTCGCCCAGCGGGCCCCGCACCATCGTGGCCGGATCCCGCTTCTCGTTGCGCAGCTGGCGGGCGCGCCGGATGACGGTGTACTCCAACTCCGAGGTCATCTCCGGCGCGGTGTGGTGCCGGCGCACGTCGACCTGCACCTCCATGTACCGGCTGAACTCGTCCACCACGTGCCGCAGGTCCCGGGCCACGGTGTGGATCGGCCGCGGGTCCCCGAGCTGCTCGCACTCGATACCGATGATGTGCGACACGACGTCGCGGACCGACCAGCCCGGGCACGGCGTCGCCCGGTTCCACTCGCCCTCCGCCAGCGGGAGGACCAGCTCGGATATCGCCTCGATGGAGTGCGTCCACGCGTCGGCATAGGGCTGAAGGCTGGGATGGACGGTCAACGGGACCCCTCGCGGTGCTGTTCAGTGGCGCGGTCTGGATGCTCAAGACTTCGGAGACTCAGTTTCCAAAACTACGCTGCCGGTGAGCACCCCGGCAGTGCTTTCGTGTGACGATCGTAGGCCCGAGTTGACGGCTTGAATGCCAGGACGGTGGTAGTGTGCGCGCCTCGCTGATCCAAATCGCGGTGAATGAGGGCGAGTCGGTGTCTTCCCGGCGTACTCGGGTGGCCGATCTCGTACGGGAGCAGGCGGGGTCCGACCTCGTGGTCCTGCCGGAGCTGTGGACGGTCGGAGCCTTCACCTACGAGCAGTTCGAGACCGAGGCGGAGCCGCTCGACGGCCCGACCTACGAGGTCATGGCCGGCGCCGCGCGCGACGCCGGGGTGTGGCTGCACGCCGGCTCGGTCGTGGAGCGCGCGGGTGACGGCTCGCTCTACAACACCGCCCTCGTGCTGTCCCCGGCGGGCGAGCTGGCCGCCACCTACCGCAAGATCCACCGTTTCGGCTTCGACCAGGGCGAGGCGGTGCTGATGTCGGCCGGCGACTCCCTCACCACGGTGACCCTGCCGGAGCAGGTCCTCGGCATCGCCACCTGCTACGACCTGCGCTTCCCCGAGCTCTTCCGGGGTCTGGTCGACGCCGGCGCGACCACGATGGTCGTCGCGGCCGGCTGGCCCGCGCGCCGCCGCTCGCACTGGACCCTGCTCAACCGGGCGCGGGCCGTGGAGGACCAGTCGTACGTCCTGGCGTGCGGCCTGGCGGGCACCCACGCGGGCGTCGAACAGGCCGGGCACAGCATGGTGGTGGACCCGTGGGGCGAGGTCCTGGCGGAGGCCGGCCCCGGCGAGGACGTCCTGACGGTGGACCTGGACCCGGCGAAGGTCGCCGAGACCCGCTCCCAGTTCCCGGCCCTCAAGGACCGCCGCCCGGACATCGGCCGCTGAAGCGCCGCCCGCCGTCGCCCTCGGTCCGGCAGCCGTCCGCGACGGCGGGTGTTTCGTCCCGTACGGGTGGTTTCGTGGCGTGCTCCGCGCCCGCGATAGGTTGCCGTCATGCCCCTGCTCTACGTGACCGACCTGGCCTACCCCGCGCGCGGCCGCCGCTACTGCGACGAGGACATATTCCTCACCTCGCGGCTGCGGGAGTCCTTCGAGATCGCCCTGTGCCATCCCGCCGACGCCCGCGCCCTGATGCCCGGCTTCGACGCCGTGGTCGTGCGCAACAGCGGGCCGGTCCTGCACTACCAGGAGGCCTACGACGCCTTCCGCGCGGCCGCCCTCGCCGCCGGGATCAGGGTCTACAACCCGCTGACCGGCCGCGGTGACATGGCGGGCAAGCAGTACCTCCTCGACCTCACGGCCGCCGGCTACCCGGTCATCCCGACCGTCGACGACCCGGCCCGACTGGCGGAGCTCCCCCGGGTGCCGCTGTACGCGGTCAAGCCCAAGCAGGGCGCGGACTCCATCGGCCTGGAGTTCACCGCGCGGCCCTCGGGCCCGGCCGGCTCCGTCCTGATCCAGCCGCGCATCGACTTCGCCTACGAGGTCTCCTTCTACTTCGTCGACGACGCCTTCCAGTACGCGCTGTACGCCCCGGACCCGGCCCGCCGCTGGGAACTGCGGCCGTACGAACCCACCGCCGCCGATCTCGCCTTCGCCCACGGCTTCGTCGAGTGGAACACCCTCGACCACGGCATCCAGCGCGTGGACGCCTGCCGTGCGCCCTCCGGCGAACTGCTGCTGGTGGAGCTGGAGGACCTGAACCCGTACCTCTCCCTGGACCTCCTCCCCCCGGCCGTCCAGGACGCCTTCGTCACGGCCCTCACCCGCTCGCTCCGCACCTTCCTGGGCTGACGCGGGCCCGGAGCCGCTCGGGCCGCTCGGCACGCGGCCGGCTTCGTACGCCCGTGACCTCGCGTTCACGGGCGGGTGGCAAGCTTGAAGCATGAACGATGCCGCCCCGGCGCCCACCCCCGCGCCCGCGCCCCGACGTGCCCGTCTCCGTGCCCCCGAGCTGATCGGCAAGGGCGGCTGGCTGAACACGGGCGGGAAAGACCTGACCCTCACCGGACTCCGAGGACGGATCGTCATCCTCGATTTCTGGACCTTCTGCTGCGTGAACTGCCTGCACGTCCTCGACGAGCTGCGCGAGCTGGAGGAGAAGCACCGCGACACCGTCGTGATCGTCGGCGTGCACTCCCCGAAGTTCGTGCACGAGGCCGAGCACGCGGCCGTCGTCGACGCCGTCGAGCGGTACGAGGTGCACCACCCGGTCCTGGACGACCCCGAGCTCGCGACCTGGAAGCAGTACGCCGTACGGGCCTGGCCCACGCTCGTGGTGATCGACCCCGAGGGCTACATCGTCGCCCAGCACGCCGGTGAGGGGCACGCGCACGCCCTGGAGCGCCTCGTGGGCGAGCTGGAGGCCGAGCACGAGGCCAAGGGCACCCTGCGCCGGGGCGACGGGCCGTACGTGGCTCCCGAGCCGGTCGCGACCGATCTGCGGTTCCCCGGCAAGGCCGTCGTCCTGCCCGGCGGGAACCTCCTGGTGTCCGACACCACCCGGCACCAGCTCGTGGAGCTGACCGCCGACGGGGAGGGCGTCGTACGCCGCATCGGCGGCGGCGAGCGCGGCTTCGGCCCCGGCGCGTTCAGCGAGCCGCAGGGGCTGGCGCTGCTGCCCTCGGGCGCCGTCGTCGTCGCCGACACGGTCAACCACGCGCTGCGCGTCTTCGACCCTGCCACCGGCGCCGTGGAGACCGTCGCCGGAACGGGGCGCCAGTGGTGGCAGGGCTCGCCGACCTCCGGCCCCGCCCTGGAGGTGGACCTGTCCTCGCCGTGGGACGTGGCCTGGTGGCAGGGCCGGGTGTGGATCGCCATGGCCGGTGTCCACCAGCTGTGGACCTGGGACCCGGAGTCGGGGACCGTCGAGGTCGCGGCGGGCACGACCAGCGAGGGCCTGCACGACGGTCCCGCCCGGGAGGCCTGGCTCGCCCAGCCGTCCGGGCTCGCCGCCGCCGGAGACCGGCTGTGGATCGCCGACGCGGAGAACAGCGCCCTGCGCTACGTGGAGGCCGACCCCCGGGCGGAGGGCGGCTACGCGATCCGCACCGCCGTGGGCACCGGACTGTTCGACTTCGGGCACCGCGACGGCCCGGCCGGCCAGGCGCTGCTCCAGCACCCGCTGGGGGTCACCGCCCTGCCCGACGGTTCGGTCGCGCTCAGCGACACGTACAACCACGCGCTGCGCCGGTACGACCCCGCCACCGGCGAGGTCACCACCCTCGCCACCGACCTGCGCGAGCCCAGCGACGCCGTGCTCGTCGGCGAGGACATCGTGGTCGTCGAGTCGGCCCGGCACCGGCTGACCCGGCTGCGGCTGCCGGAGGAGGCGGTCCGCGTCGAGGCCGTGGCGCACCGCACGCAGCGGTCCGCGACCGAGGTCGCCCCGGGCACCCTGCGGCTGGACGTGGTGTTCCAGGCGCCCACCGGGCAGAAGCTGGACGACCGGTACGGGCCGTCCACCCGGCTGCTGGTCTCCTCGACCCCGCCCGAGCTGCTGGTGTCCGGCGAGGGCGCGGGGACGGACCTGTTCCGGGAACTGGAGCTGAACCCCGAGGTCACCGAGGGCGTCGTGCACGTCTCCGCGATGGCGGCGTCCTGCGACGACGACCCGCACAACGAGTACCCGGCCTGCCACGTGCACCAGCAGGACTGGGGTGTGCCGGTGAAGGTCACCGCGGACGGCGCGACCCGGCTGCCGCTGGTGCTGGCCGGCCTCGACGCCGGACCGGAGTAGCGGGCGGCGGAACCGCGCGCGCGGCCCCGCACCGGACGGTTCCGGGGCGGGGTCGCGCGCGTACGGTCCGGGCTCAGCCCTCCAGGAAGGCCACCAGGGCATTCGCGAGGAGGAACGGGTCGTCGGCGCCGCACAGTTCGCGCGCGCTGTGCATCGACAGGATCGCCACGCCGATGTCCACCGTCTGGATGCCGTGGCGCGCGGCCGTGATCGGGCCGATCGTCGTGCCGCACGGCATGGAGTTGTTGGAGACGAAGGTCTGCCACGGCACGCCGGCCCGCTCGCAGGCGGCCGCGAACACCGCGCGCCCGCTGCCGTCCGTCGCGTACCGCTGGTTGACGTTGACCTTGAGGATGGGGCCGCCGTTGGCGCGCGGGTGGTGCGAGGGGTCGTGCCGCTCCGCGTAGTTGGGGTGCACGGCGTGCCCGGTGTCCGAGGACAGGCAGACGGTGCCCGCGAAGGCCCGCGCGCGGTCCTCGTACGAGCCGCCGCGGGAGAAGACTGAACGTTCCAGCACGTTGCCCAGCAGCGGTCCGTCCGCACCGGTGTCCGACTGCGAGCCGTTCTCCTCGTGGTCGAAGGCGGCCAGTACGGGGATGTGGTCGAGCTTTCCGCTCGTCGCCACCGCCGCCAGCGCCGCGACGCCCGCGTGCACCGACAGCAGGTTGTCCATGCGGGGGCCGGCCACCAGCTCGCGGTCGCGGCCGAGGTAGGCGGGCGGCTCGATCGAGTGGACCATCAGGTCCCAGCCGGCCACCGAGCCCCGCGCCAGGCCCTCCTCCTCTTCGAGGAAGGCGATCAAATCGCCCTCCTGGACCTCGCCCAGACCCCAGATCGGCTGC
Source organism: Streptomyces sp. NPDC055254 (assembly GCF_053606025.1). Lineage (NCBI taxonomy): Bacteria > Bacillati > Actinomycetota > Actinomycetes > Kitasatosporales > Streptomycetaceae > Streptomyces > Streptomyces sp. NPDC055254. The sequence goes on from NZ_JBSGQV010000006.1 coordinate 292,665, forward strand.
ATGTGCCGCTGCTTGTCGAGCTTGAGGCCGTCGGAGTTCACCGACCGGTCCAGGTGGACGGCGAGTTGGGGAACGCGCAGCAGCGCGCGGTCCACGTTCACCAGGCGGTCGGTGCCGTCGAGCAACGTCAACCGACCGGCCAGGCCCAGGTCCCGGTCGAGCCAGGTGTTGAGCAGGGTGCCGCCGTAGATCTCGACGGCGATCTGCCGCCAGCCCTGCGAGCCGGTGTCCGGCAGCGGCTTGACCCGGAGGTTGGGGGAGTCGGTGTGGGCGCCGACGATCCGGAACGGCGTGTGGGCGGCCGTGCCTTCGGGGACGTACCAGGCGATGAGCGCGCCGCCGCGGAGCACGAACTTGCCCCCGGTGCCCGCATCCCAGGCGTCCGTTTCCGACAACTGCCTGAAGCCTGCCTTTTCCAGCCGCTCGGCCGCATTGGCCACGGCGTGGTACGGCGACGGACTGGCCGTCAGAAAGGTCATCAGATCGTCGGTGTGGCCGCGGTCGAAGCGGGCGGGAGAGCTCATGTGGTTCACCTTAACGACGGTCGTGTTCGCCATGGCCGGACTGCGGCGGATAGCCGAGGGTCCGGGGCCGCGGGGCGTGTGATCTGCGGTCCCTTCGATTCTCAGCCCGGCGGGCGCTCGAATCTGCGCTGCAACTGCCTGCGCTCGCCCCGGCGGATGCGCGGGAGCATCTCCGGGGTCTGCGCGGAGCGCTGCGCGCGTCTCTTGCGTCCGGCGCAGAAGATACAGGCCTCACCGGGCGGCGCGTCCGGGTCGATGGGCGCCCCGGGGTGTTCGGAGCAGCCCGACGCGTTGCGCGGCCGGGACAGCTCGCGGGCGACGATGAAGGCGCGGTGCAGGTCGTCCGCCATCCGCACGAAATCGTCGGCGGGCGAGGACAGCGACAGGTGGAAGCGGCGGTCCTCGACCGTACGCAGGCAGTCGCGCAGCGCCCGCAGGGTGTACGGCGGCTCCGGGACGGGGTACCCGAGCCGGCGCTGCTCCCCGGCGGGCCGTTCGGCGGCGGCGGCGCGGGCGCCGTGCGAGCGCAGGCCGAGCCGGCGCCGGTCGTTGCAGAGGAGGCAGCGGCCCCAGCCCTCGGGCGCCTCGGGGTCGAGGGCGCCGTTGGGGTGCTCGGGGCAACCGGTGTAGCTCTTGGCGGGGGCGAGCCCGGCGGCGGTCCGGAACGCGATGTAGAGGGCGTCGGCCACGCTCTCGTACTCGGCGGGGTGCGCACCGTCGTACAGCTCCCGCAGGTGGTCGCCGAGGCTGCCCAAGGTCGCCTGCAGCTCCTTGAGGGCGTACGGCCGCCCGGTGGGGACGGAGTACCCCCTGCTGCTGTGCTGGTCCTGTGGGCTCATGTCTACGAGCGTCCCATGAACGACTGACAAGAAGGGAACGGGGCTGTGCACAGCAGCGGCCGGACCCCCTCGCACAGGGGTCCGGCCGCTGGTGGACGTGGCCCGGTGAGGGCCGCGGCAGCCTAGAAGGCGGCCTCGTCGAGCTCCATGAGGGAGTTGTCGACGGCCTCGGCCAGCTGGCGCTGGACCGAGACGTTCGGCAGGACCTGCGACGCGAAGAACTTCGCGGCGGCGATCTTGCCGGTGTAGAAGGCCACGTCCTTGGCGGAGGCGGTGGCGAGCTTCTCGGCGGCCACGGCCGCGCCCTTGAGCAGCAGGTATCCGACGACGACGTCACCGGAGGCCATCAGCAGGCGGGTGGTGTTCTGGCCGACCTTGTAGATGTTCTTGACGTCCTCGCCGGTGGCGGTGAGATCGACGATCATCTGGCCGACGATGGCCTCCAGGTCCACGGCGGCCTTGGCCAGCGCGTCGCGGGCGCCGGCCAGCTCCTCGCCGCCGGCGGCCTCGGCCAGGAACTTCTTGATCGTCTCGGAGAGGACGTTCAGGGAGGCGCCCTGGTCGCGGACGATCTTCCGGAAGAAGAAGTCCTGGCCCTGGATCGCCGTGGTGCCCTCGTAGAGGGTGTCGATCTTGGCGTCGCGGATGTACTGCTCGATCGGGTACTCCTGCAGGTAGCCGGAGCCACCGAAGGTCTGCAGGGACTGGGCGAGCTGCTCGTAGGACTTCTCCGAGCCGTAACCCTTCACGATCGGCAGGAGCAGGTCGTTCAGGCCGATCTCGGCGGAGGCGTCCTCGCCCGCGGCCTGCTTGGCCTGGATCTCGTCCTGCACCGAGGCCGTGTACAGCACCAGGGCGCGCATGCCCTCGGCGTACGCCTTCTGGGTCATGAGCGAGCGGCGCACGTCGGGGTGGTGCGTGATGGTGACCTTGGGCGCGGTCTTGTCCATGAAGTTCGCGAGGTCCGGGCCCTGCACGCGCTCCTTGGCGTACTCCAGCGCGTTCAGGTAGCCGGTGGAGAGGGTGGCGATGGCCTTCGTGCCGACCATCATCCGGGCGAACTCGATGATCATGAACATCTGGCGGATGCCGTCGTGCTTGTCACCGATCAGCCAGCCCTTGGCGGGGTGCTGGTCGCCGAAGGTCATCTCGCACGTGTTGGAGGCCTTGAGGCCCATCTTGTGCTCGACGTTCGTGGCGTAGACACCGTTGCGCTCGCCCAGCTCGCCGGTCTCCCAGTCGAAGTGGAACTTCGGGACGAGGAAGAGGGACAGGCCCTTGGTGCCGGGGCCGTGGCCCTCGGGGCGGGCGAGGACGTAGTGGAGGATGTTCTCCTCCATGTCGTGCTCACCGGAGGTGATGAAGCGCTTCACGCCCTCGATGTGCCAGGAACCGTCCGCCTGCTGGATCGCCTTCGTGCGGCCGGCGCCCACGTCCGAGCCGGCGTCCGGCTCGGTGAGGACCATGGTGGAGCCCCAGCGCTTCTCGACGGCTATCTGCGCGACCTTCTTCTGCGCCTCGTTGCCCTCTTCGAAGAGGATGCCGGCGAAGGCCGGGCCGGAGGAGTACATCCAGACGGCCGGGTTCGAGCCGAGCAGCAGCTCCGCGTAGCCCCAGATCAGGGAGCGGGGCGAGGTGGTGCCGCCGATCTCCTCGGGCAGGCCCAGGCGCCAGTACTCCGAGTCCATGAAGGCTTCGTAGCTCTTCTTGAAGGAGGCCGGGACCGGTGCGGTGTTGGTGGCCGGGTCGAAGACCGGCGGGTTGCGGTCGGCGTCCTCGAAGGAGGCGGCCAGCTCGTTCTCGGCGAGGCGGGTCAGCTCGGACAGGACGCTCTTGGCGGTCTCGGTGTCCATCTCCTCGAACGGACCGGTGCCGTACAGCTTGTCGCGGCCGAGCACCTCGAAGAGGTTGAACTCGATGTCGCGGAGATTCGACTTGTAGTGCCCCATGGCGACGGCTCCGTTAAGGCTCGGGGAGACAGGTTCCTCGTACATACCGATCGGTAACGTAATCATGCTACCCACCGGTAATAACAGCAACCCTTCCGTCCGGAGTGTGACCAGGGTCAAGCTCGCCCCGGACGGTCCTGGTGCCGGGCGGCGGGCGTGGCCCGTACCCGTCCGTAGTGCGTCGGCGGCTCGGTAGGCTTCGCCCCATGTACGGCTACGACCAGAACGTGAGCGCGGGGCAGCAGCAGTACGCCGCCCCGCAGCAGATGGGCGGCGGGTACGGCGAGCAGCCGCTCTACCCCGAGCCCTCGCCGCCGTCGCTCGCCGACGCGGTACGGGCCTTCACCACCGGGTCGCTGTCCGCCGAGGACTTCCAGCAGATCTTCGCCACCTCGAAGGTCTACTGCCCCCGGGGCGACACTCCGGGCTTCCTGGCGCTGCACAACACGCAGCAGCCGGTGATCCCCATGTTCACCACGCTCAAGGAGCTCCGCCGGTACGCAGGCAAGGAGTCCAAGTACTTCGTGATCACCGGCGCCGAGGTGATCGATCTGCTGCCCACCGGGTACGGCTTCGTCCTCGACATGGAGGGCGACCACCGGATGGTCTTCGACGCGAAGGCCGTCGAGCAGATGGTCGACTTCGCGATGCGCCGCATGTACGGCTGAGTCGCCGCCCGGCGCGCCCTTCGGGGCGCGCCGTGGAGTGAAACGGAGGAGCGTCGCCCGCGTCGACCCCCGCCGAGCGGCCGCCGCTGCCCGGAACCACCCGCACGCCCGTCCCGCCGCAGTCCGCGGCCGGGGCGGGCGTGCGGTCGTTCCGGGGGTGGTGCGCGGCCCCGTTCGCGGGGTGTCGCGGGGCGGGAATGACCGCGCGCGGCGCGTGGTTCAGTCAGGTGTGGCAGAAAGTTCGAGATTCAACTAAACTCGACGCAGAAGGAGGTCCTGACCATGCCCGCAGTGACTGTTGAGAACCCTCTGACGCTTCCGCGAGTGGCCGAGCCGCAGGCGGTCGTCCCGCGCAAGGTGCTGGCCGTAACCACCGCTCCCGGTGGGTTCGAGGGTGAGGGATTCCCGGTGCGCCGCGCGTTCGCGGGGATCAACTACCAGTACCTCGACCCGTTCATCATGATGGACCAGATGGGCGAGGTGGAGTACGCCCCGGGTGAGCCCAAGGGCACGCCCTGGCACCCGCACCGGGGCTTCGAGACCGTCACGTACCTGATCGACGGAACCTTCGTCCACCAGGACAGCAACGGCGGCGGCGGAGTCATCAACGGCGGCGACACCCAGTGGATGACGGCCGGGTCGGGCCTGTTGCACATCGAGGCCCCGCCGGAGGCCCTGGTCGTCAGCGGCGGGCTGTTCCACGGCCTCCAGCTGTGGGTCAACCTGCCGGCCTCCGACAAGATGATGCCTCCGCGCTACCAGGACATCGGCGGCGGCCAGGTCCAACTGCTGACCACCCCGGACGGCGGCTCGCTCCTCCGCGTGATCGCCGGTGAGCTGGACGGCCACGCGGGACCGGGCATCACCCACACGCCGATCACGATGATCCACGCCACCGTGTCCCCGGGCGCGCAGCTCACCCTTCCGTGGCGCGAGGACTTCAACGCGCTGGCCTACGTCATGGCCGGCCGCGGCTCGGTCGGCGAGGACCGCAGGCCCGTTCACACCGGGCAGACGGCCGTCTTCGGCGAGGGCGGTTCGATCACGGTGCGGGCGGACGAGTCCCAGGACGCGAACGCCCCGGACCTGGAGGTCGTCATCCTCGGCGGGCGTCCGATCCGGGAGCCGATGGCGCACTACGGGCCGTTCGTCATGAACAGCAAGCACGAACTCCAGCAGGCCTTCGACGACTTCCAGGCCGGCCGGCTGGGGCGCATCCCCAGCACGCAGCGCACGGGCCTCGGCCACCGGGGCGCCGGCGAAGCGGACGACTGACCGTCCCGGACGTCCTGTGAAACGCGGAACGCCGGAACGCACAACGCACCTGACGGGGCGGGCTCCTGACCGGGAGCCCGCCCCGTCGCGCGCTTCGTAGCCCTCGTCCGCCCGAGCGCTCAGTCCAGCGGGTCGGGATCCGGCTTCGACTGCTCGTGCAGCTCGAACCAGATCGACTTGCCCTCGCCCTGGGGATCGACGCCCCAGGTGTCCGCCAGCATCTCCATCAGCAGGACGCCCCGGCCGCTGGAGGCCATCTCGCCGGGCTGCCGCTTGTGCGGGAGCTCGTCGCTCGTGTCCGCGACCTCGACGCGCAGCCGCCGCGCGCCCAGCTCGCCCACGGCCTCCGCCACCAGCAGGGCGTCGCCGTCCGTGTGCACCAGTACGTTCGTCACCATCTCGGAGACCATCAGGACCGCCGAGTCCACCTGCTCCCCGTCCGCCCAGTCGTGCAGCAGCTCCCGGATCTGCCGCCGTGCGCCGGCGATTCGCGCCGGCTCGGCCTGGGCCACGGTGAGCATCGTGCGGCGGGCCGGCCGGACCGCGTGCGGCGCCGTGCTGCCGCAGCCGCAGTTCCCGCCCTCCCGGCACAGCAGCACGACCGCTATGTCGTCCTCGCGGCGGTCGGCCAGCGGGCCCGTGGTGTGGTGCGAGGAAGGCCCGTGCACCGCCTGGACCAGCAGGTCGGCCAGCCTCTCCAGATGCCCGGTTTCCAGCTGCCCCGCTGCCGTGGGCGGGCCGGGCGGCTCGGCCTCCAGGATCGCGCGCAGCCGGGCCCAGCCCGTGTCCAGGTCGTGCCCGCCCGTTTCGATGAGCCCGTCGGTGCACAGCATCATCGTCTCGCCGGGTTCCAGGGTGAACCGGGTGGTGGGGTAGTCCGTGTCGGGGACGATCCCGAGGGGGAGCCCGCCGGCGGTGGCCCGCATCAGCACGGTGCCGTCCGTCATCCGGATCGCGGGGTCGGGATGGCCGGCCCGGGCCACCTCCAGCAGGCCGGTCCGGGGGTCGCACTCCACGTACAGGCAGGTGGCGAAGCGCGGGCTCAGGAAATCCGGGTCGACGCCGGGATCCCCGTACCCGCCGGGATCCCCGTACCCGCCCGAGCCGCCGTACGGGGTCGGGTCGCCGTACGGGGCCGGGTCCCCGTACGATCCGGAGCCCTCGGGGCCGTCGGACTCGTGCGAGGAGCACAGCCCGGCCAGGAACCGGGAGGCGCGGGAGAGCACCGCGTCCGGGCGGTGGCCCTCGGAGGCGTACGCCCGCACGGCGATCCGCAGCTGGCCCATCAGCCCGGCCGCCCGCACGTCGTGGCCCTGCACGTCGCCGATGACCAGCGCGAACCGTCCCGACGGCAGCGGGATCATGTCGTACCAGTCGCCGCCGACCTGGAGCCCGCCGCCGGTCGGGACGTACCGCGCTGCGATCCGCATGCCGGGGATCTCCGGGCCGAGCTGGGGCATCATCGACCGTTGCAGGCCGGTGGTGAGTTCCCGCTCGGATTCGGCCACGCCGGCCCGCTGGAGCGCCTGGGCCAGCATCCGGGCCACGGTCGTCAGGACGGACCGCTCGTCGGGGGAGAAGGACACCGGGTGCTTGAAGGCGGCCATCCAGGCGCCCATGGTCCGCCCGGCCACGATCAGGGGCAGGAAGGCCCAGGAGGACCGACCGAAGCGCCGGGCGAGCGGCCAGGTGGCCGGGAAGCGCCGTTTGTAGTCCTCGGGGGTGGGCAGGTAGATCGCCCGCCCGGTACGGACGACTTCCGCGGCGGGGTAGTCCGTGTCCATCCGCATGTCCGCGAAGGGCCCCTCGTCCCCGGCGCCGTGCCCGTAGTGCCCGATGACGGACAGCCGCTCCCCGGTCATCCCGAAGACGGCCAGCCCGTCCGGACTGAAGCCGGGCATGGACAGCGAGGCGGCGACCCGCAGCACCTCGGCCGTCGAGCGGGCCTCCGCCAGCGCCCGCCCCGCGTCGAGCAGGAAGGCCTCGCGGGAGCGTCGCCAGTCGCCGGTGATCGGGGTGTGCGCGGCCGTGGTGCCGGGCTGGGGCTCGGCGATCTCCTGGATGGTGCCGATCAGCTCGTAGTCGGTGCGGCCGTCGGGGGCCCGGTTCTCCACCGGTTTGGAGCGGCTGCGCACGGTCCGCAGGACCCGCCCGTCCTCGTCCATGATCCGCAGCCGGGCCTCGGCGAGCGTGCCCTCGGCGACGGCCAGGTTCACGATGCCGTTGATCTCGTTCCAGTCCACCGGATGGAACCGGGACCGTACGGCGACTTCCGGCAGCACCACCGGCTCGGCGGGCAGCCCGAGGAGCCGGGCGGCCTCGCCGTCGAGCGTGACCGTCCCGGAGGCGTTGTCCCATCGCCACAGACCCGTCGCGATCGCGGCCAGGACGTCCTCGGTGCGCACCCGGACATCTTTACAGGTCATCGCGGCGACCTGCCTGTTCACCGTCCCGTCCGGGCGCGCCAGCGCGGTGTCCCTCCCGGACGGTAACCTTGGGACGGTTGAATCCACCCTGGTATCGCGTAGAACTGGATGACTGATGCATCGGTACAGGTCCCACACGTGCGGCGAGCTCCGTGCCTCCGACGTCGCCTCCGACGTCCGGCTGAGCGGCTGGCTGCACAATCGTCGAGACCTGGGCGGCATCCTCTTCATCGATCTGCGGGACCACTACGGCATCACGCAGCTCGTGGCCCGTCCCGGCACCGCGGCGAACGAGGCGCTCAGCAGCGTCACCAAGGAGACCGTCGTCCGCATCGACGGCAAGGTCGTCTCGCGCGGCGCGGACAACGTCAACCCGGAGCTGCCCACCGGCGAGATCGAGATCGAGGTCTCCGAGGTCGAGGTGCTCGGCGCCTCCGCCCCGCTGCCGTTCACGATCAACACCGACGACGGGGTGAACGAGGAGCGGCGCCTGGAGTACCGCTTCCTCGACCTGCGCCGCGAGCGCATGCACCGCAACATCATGCTGCGCTCGGCCGTCATCGCGTCGATCCGCTCGAAGATGGTGGCCCTCGGCTTCAACGAGATGGCGACCCCGATCCTCACCGCGACCTCCCCCGAGGGCGCCCGTGACTTCGTCGTCCCCTCCCGCCTGAACCCGGGCAAGTTCTACGCCCTGCCGCAGGCCCCGCAGCAGTTCAAGCAGCTGCTGATGATCTCGGGCTTCGACCGCTACTTCCAGATCGCGCCCTGCTTCCGCGACGAGGACGCCCGCGCGGACCGCTCGCCGGGCGAGTTCTACCAGCTCGACGTGGAGATGTCCTTCGTCGAGCAGGAGGACGTGTTCCAGCCGATCGAGCGCCTGATGACCGAGCTCTTCACCGAGTTCGGCAACGGCCGCGAGGTCACCTCGCCGTTCCCGCGGATCCCGTTCCGCGAGTCGATGCTGAAGTACGGCAACGACAAGCCCGACCTGCGCGCCAAGCTGGAGCTCGTCGACATCACCGACGTCTTCGAGGGCTCGGAGTTCAAGGCGTTCGCCGGCAAGCACGTGCGCGCGCTGGCCGTCCCGGACACCGCCGGGCAGCCGCGCAAGTTCTTCGACGGCCTGGGCGAGTACGCGATCTCGCTGGGCGCCAAGGGCCTGGCCTGGGTGCGGGTGGGTGAGGACGGCGCGCTGACCGGCCCGATCGCCAAGTTCCTCACCGAGGAGAACGTCAAGGTCCTCACCGAGCGCCTGGGCCTGACCCCGGGGCACGCCGTGTTCTTCGGCGCGGGCGAGTTCGACGAGGTCTCCAAGATCATGTCCGGCGTGCGCGTCGAGGCCGCCAAGCGCGCGGGGCAGTTCGAGGAGAACGTCTTCCGCTTCTGCTGGATCGTCGACTTCCCGATGTACGAGAAGGACGAGGAGACCGGCAGGATCGACTTCTCCCACAACCCGTTCTCCATGCCCCAGGGCGGCATGAAGGACCTGGAGGAGAAGGACCCGCTGGACATCCTGGCCTGGCAGTACGACATCGTCTGCAACGGCATCGAGCTGTCCTCGGGCGCCATCCGCAACCACGAGCCCGAGGTCATGCTCAAGGCCTTCGAGATCGCCGGCTACGAGGCCGAGACGGTCGAGCGGGAGTTCGCGGGCATGCTGCGCGCCTTCCGCCTCGGCGCCCCGCCGCACGGTGGCATCGCCCCGGGCGTGGACCGCATCGTGATGCTGCTGGCCGACGAGCCGAACATCCGCGAGACCATCGCCTTCCCGCTGAACGGCAACGCCCAGGACCTGATGATGGGCGCGCCGACGGTGCTGGAGGAGACCCGCCTGCGCGAGCTGAACATCGCCCTGCGCAAGCCGGTGGAGACGAAGGCGGCCGACGCCAAGCCGGTCACCGAGGCCGTGCACCCGGACGCGGCGCGGTAGTTCCGACCGTCGCACGGAAGGGCCCGGGATCGGATGATCCCGGGCCCTTCCGTCGTTTCGGCCGTGGTCAGAACCGGTCGAGGACGCCCTTGAGGAGGGCGGCGGAGGTCAGCTCGCGGGGGGCGGGGCCGGCGTGGAAGAAGCCGGCGTTCCCGGTGTCCAGCCTGCGCAGGAAGTCGAAGGCCTTGGCGTCGTGGTCACCGAAGGCGACGAACTGCCAGTGGATCCCCGGGGCGGTGGCCGCCGCTTCGACCAGTGCGGCCTTGGCGGGCTGGCGGTTGTCGGGGGCGCCGTCGGTCTGGAAGACGACCAGGGCCGGGCCCTCGCCGCCGTCCTTCTGGTAGCGCTCGACGACGGCCTGGACGGCCACGTGGTAGCTGGTGCGGCCCATCCGGCCGAGCTCGGCGTGGCGGTCCTCGACCCAGGTCTCGCCGTGGGTGTCCAGGGACAGGTCGGCGGTGCCGTCCACGTCCGTGGAGAAGAACACGGTGTGCACGGTGGCCGCGTCGTCCAGGTGCGCGGCGAGGGCGAGTGCGTGGTCGGCGAGATACTGGGCGCTGCCGTCCTTGTAGAACCCGCGCATCGATCCGGACCGGTCCAGCACGAGGTACACCTTGGCGCGGGCCCCGGTCCTCGCCTTGCTCCGCAGCACCTGCCCGGCGGCCCTGTACGCCCCGGCGACTGCGGGGGCCCGCCGCCGCACGGCGGCCCCGGACCAAGCGGCCCCACCCTCGCCGGCAACCTCGGGCGCGGCGACGGCCGGTTCCGCGGGGGCCTCGGCCTGCGCGGCCAAGGGCTCCGCCTGGGGCGCGGTGTCGGCCGGCTCCGGCGGGGCTTCGGCCTCGGCGGCCAGGGGCTCCGCCTTCGGCGTGGTCTCGGCGGCGGGTGCCTGGTCCTCGACCTCGGTCGTGGGCGCGGCGGGGGTGTCCTGCGCCTGCGGCGCGGTGTCGGCCTCGGCGGTGACGATCTCTGCCACCGGCGCGGCGTCGGCCGGCTCCTGCGGGGCCTCGATCTGTGCGGCCGGCGGCTCCGCCTCCGGCGTGGCGTCCGGCGTGGTCTCGGCGGCGGGTGCCTGGTCCTCGACCTCGGTCGTGGGCGTAGCGGGGGTGTCCTGCGCCTGCGGCGCGGCGTCGACCTCGGCGGTGACGATCTCCGCCACCGGCGCGGCGTCGGCCGGCTCCGGCTGGGCCTCGGCCTCGGTGGCCAGGGGCTCCGCCTCCGGCGTGGCGTCCGGCGTGGTCTCGGCGGCGGGTGCCTGGTCCTCGACCTCGGTCGTGGGCGCGGCGGGGGTGTCCAGCGCCTGGGGCGCGGCGTCGGCCTCGGCGGTGACGACTTCTGCTACCGGCGCGGCGTCGGCCTGCTCAGCCGGGGCCGCGGTCTGCGGCTCGGCCGGCGGGGCGGTGTCCGCCTCGGCGGGCTCGGCCGGCGGCTGCGGCGGGGCGTCCGCCTGGGCCGGTACCCGCTCGGCCTCGGTGGCGTCGTCCCGGGTCGGCTCGGACCCGGCGGCAGCGTCACGTCCACCCGCCGGCGGCGACGCGCGGCGGGCCTCCGGGACCGTGGGGTCGGCCACCGGGGCGGGGGCGGTGAGGACGGTGCCCGGTTCGCGGTCCCGCGGAGCGGACTGCGGGGGGACCGTCGGGTTGTCGAAGGATGCCGCCACCAGTTCGGCGGCGACATCCAGGGGGGTGCGTTCCGCCTGGTTCGGGACGGCCGCCGAAGGAGCGCTCGACGTCTCCGGAACCGGCTCGGCGGAACGTCCGAACACCTTGCGCAACAAGTTCCGAATACCCATGGGCCAGGCCTTTCGCATGAGTGCGTGCGTCATTTGTCCGTGCTGCGCGGATGATCCCTGCCCAGAGTGGACACGTAAGGTTATCGGCCGCCCGGCTGGATCTTCGGCAGGGTCGCCTTTCGTGGCGTCCGTCTTCCAGGGAGCCTCTCACGCCGACTGAACTGCCGCCCCGACGTGCCGGGTTCACCGGCCGTTCATCCCCGCGCCGCCGCTTCGGCGCAACCCGCGCCTACCGTCACGGCTGGATCGTCCCGACACGTTGTCGGCGCCCACGCAGCTACTCGGAGGACACTCGTGCGCAAGCTCCTGCCGCTCATCGGCAACCCGCATGGGGGCGGCCGTTCCGCCCTCACCTGCCGCTACCGCTGTGGCGACGCATGCTTCCACGAGGTGCCGAACACCAGCGACAACGAGTACGCCGGCGATGTCATAGCCCGCGCGTACTCCCGCCGCTCGATGCTGCGCTCGGCCGCCGTCGTCACGGTCGCCACCGCCGCCGGCACCGCGGTCACCCTCGGCGGCAACGGCGGGCAGTCCGCCCAGGCCGCCCCCGCCACCGAGGCCGGCGGCGCCTTCGGCCCGGGCGCCGAGGGCGCCCGGGGCCTGCGCTTCAAGCCGGTCGCGCCGAACACCGACGACCGGGTCACCGTCCCCGAGGGGCACGAGCAGAACGTGGTCATCCGCTGGGGCGACCCGATCGTCAAGGGCGCGCCCGGCTTCAACCCCGACCGGCAGACCGCCGCGGCGCAGGCCGGCCAGTTCGGCTACAACAACGACTTCCTGAGCCTGCTCCCGCTCGGCGGCGACTACGAGCGCCAGCAGCTCCTCGTGGCGAACCACGAGTACACGGACGAGCAGCTCATGTTCAAGGCCTACGACCCGGCCAACCCCACCCGTGAGCAGGTCGAGATCGCCTGGGCCGCGCACGGCCTGTCCGTGGTCGTCGTCCAGGAGGACCACCGCAGCGGCAAGCTGACGGCCGTCTCCCGCCACCACCTCAACCGCCGGCTGACCGCCACCAGCGAGTTCCGGATGACCGGCCCGGCCGCGGGCGGCGCACTGCTGAAGACCTCGGTCGACCCCACCGGCACGAAGGTGCTCGGCACGCTCAACAACTGCGCGGGCGGCACCACCCCGTGGGGCACCACCCTGCACGGCGAGGAGAACTTCAACCAGTACTTCGCCAACGCCGGCCAGGTCACCGACCCCGTCCAGGCCGCCCGCTTGAAGCGCTACGGCATCACCGCCGGTGCCACCGAGCGCAAGTGGGAGCGGTTCGACAAGCGCTTCGACGTGGCCCAGGAGCCCCACGAGTCGCACCGGCACGGCTGGGTCGTCGAGCTGGACCCGTACGACGTGAACTCCGTGCCCCGCAAGCGCACCGCGCTCGGCCGCTTCAAGCACGAGGCCGCGCAGCCCCGCCTGACCGAGGACGGCCGTCCCGTGGTCTACATGGGCGACGACGAGCGCTTCGACTACTTCTACAAGTTCGTGTCGAGCAAGCAGATGAAGAAGGGCAACAGCCGCGCGGCGAAGGAGCACAACCTCACGCTCCTCGACGAGGGCACCCTGTACGTCGCCAAGCTCACCGGTGACTCCCCGGCCGACCGGTTCGACGGTTCGGGCAAGCTCCCCGACGACGGCGAGTTCGACGGCTCCGGCGTGTGGATCAAGCTCGCCACCGGCAACGTCTCGCACGTCGAGGGCATGACCGCCGAGGAGGTGTACGTCTTCACCCGGCAGGCCGCCGACAAGGTGGGCGCCACCAAGATGGACCGTCCCGAGGACGTCGAGCCGTCCCCGCGCACCGGCCGCGTGTACGTGGCGCTGACCAACAACACCGACCGCGGCAAGGCCGGCAAGCCGGGCGCGGACGAGGCCAACCCGCGCAACCTCAACAAGCACGGCCAGATCCTGGAGCTCGCCGAGAACTTCGACGACCCGGCCGGCGACGGTTTCGCCTGGCGGCTCTTCCTGGTCGCGGGTGACCCGAACGACCCGGCCACCTACTTCGCGGGCTTCCCGAAGGACAAGGTCAGCCCGATCTCCTGCCCGGACAACGTGGCCTTCGACCCGCACGGCAACCTGTGGATCTCCACGGACGGCAACCAGCTCGGCTCCCACGACGGCCTGTTCGGCGTCGCGACCGCCGGTGAACGCCGGGGCGAGCTCAAGCAGTTCCTGACCGTTCCGCGCGGCGCCGAGACCTGCGGTCCGCTCATCCAGGACAAGCGCGTCCTCGTCGCAGTCCAGCACCCGGGCGAGCTCGACGGCGCCTCGGTCGAGAACCCGCAGTCGGCGTGGCCCGACGGACCGGGCAAGCTCGTCCGCCCGGCGGTCGTGTCCGTCTGGCGCAAGGACGGCCGCAACATCGGTGTCTGACCGGGCCGGTTGACCGCTCCGGTCGACCCGGGCGGTCGACGGTGATGCGCGGGGGTGGGTGTTTCACGTGAAACATCCACCCCCGCGCGCTCACCCCTCGGTCAGGCGGCCGACCGGCAGGCGCAGCGTGGTCGTAGCGCCGCCGTCGGGTGCGTTGGTGAAGCTCAGGGCGATGTCCAGGACCGCGGCCTGACCCGCCACGATCGTGAGGCCCAGCCCGTGGCCGCGGCCGCGGCCCGGGTCGCCGGTGCGGAAGCGGCGGGGCCCCTGCTCGATCAGCTCGGACGGGTAACCGGGGCCGTGGTCGCGGACGGTCACGACGGGGCCCTCCACGGTCACCTCGACCGGGGGCCGGCCGTGCCGGTGGGAGTTGGCCAGCAGATTGGCCAGGATCCGGTCGAGGCGCCGCCGGTCGGTGAGCACCACGGCATCCCGGACCACCCGTACCGAAGCCTCGTGGCCGCTGCCCGCCACCGCCCGCCGGACCGCCCGGCCGAGTTCCACGCGGGCGAGATCGGCCCGCTCCACACCCGAGTCCAGCCGGGAGATCTCCAACAGGTCCTCGGTGAGCAGGTGCAGGGCTCTGAGCCGGTCATTGATCATCTCCTTGGGCCGGCCCTCCGGGAGCAGGGCGGCGGCGGCCAGGGAACCCGTCAGCGGGGTGCGCAGCTCGTGCGCGACGTCCGCCGTGAAGCGCTTCTCCGCCTCCAGCCGCCCCTGGAGGGAGCCGGCCATGGAGTCCAGTGCCTGCGCCACGTCCCGCACCTCGTCCCGAGACCGGGCCGGTCGGGCTTCCTCGTCCGCGGTCCCGTCCGCCTCGTCGGGCGGCAGACCGACGCGGGCGTCGAGGTCCCCGGCGCTGATCCGGCGGGCCACGGCGGCCGTGGTGGCGAGTCGCCGGCTGATCCGGTCGGCGAGGAACAGACCGGCCAGCGCCACCACCCCGGCCGCGAGCACGGAGGAGGCGAGGATCGCGGTGTCGAGGTCCCGGAGCCGGTCGCGGGTGTTGGCGTACGGGATCCAGACGGCGAGCGGTTTCCCGTCGGCGGGGCCGGCGGCCCACATCACGGGCTTGCCCGCGTGGTCGCCGACGATGCTGCCCGTCCGCCCGTCCGCGACGAGAGCGCGCAGCGGCGGGGGCAGGTCGGGCGGATCCAGGGCGGCGTTCACGTCGCCGTGTGCGGTGCCGTACTCGTAGTGGCCGAGGGCGTGGTCCAGGTCCGCGTTGACTTCCTTGCGGACCTCGCCGACGACCTGCCGGGCCACCACGTTGTGCACCAGGATTCCCAGCGCGGCGGCGACCAGGCAGCACACCGCGGTGGTGGTCAGGGCGATTCGCCACCGCAGGCTGCTCAGAACCCGCATCGCGCCGCCCCGCCCGTACCGGAGTCCTCGGCGCCGGGGCACTGGTCGAGGGTGAGCTGGGACAGGTTCATGGTCGCGGACTCCGGGTCCCACACGTAGTCGGAGACGGCGACGTACTCGGGGTTGGAGGTCGGCTCGCGGACCGCCAGGTGCTCGGCGGCCACCTCGACGCCCTCCAGGACCCCGCGCCGGGACAGGATCCGGGCGACCCGGCCGTCGTCCTGGACGGTGTAGACGCGCAGCTCGCTGAGGCGGCCGTCGATGTCCAGGGCGGTGATCAGCTCCTTCCTGCCGTTGCCGGTGAGATCGTGCAGGACGGCCGGCCGCACGGGACAGTCCGGGCCGCCGTCCACCGTCCGTGTACAGCGCGCGAGCCGCTGGACGGCCCGCGGGTCGACGAGGTGACCGGTTCCGCCGTCCTGCGCGGCGGCGGAGGTGATGTCGGCGCGTACGACGTCCAGGGCGTTCACGCGGGCCATGTCCCCTCCGGGCACCCGGGGGATGCCGGGGACGACGGTGGCGGTGCCGGGCTCGTGCGCGGGGTCGGGCGGAGCGGGCCGGACATCCTTCCACAGGGTCTGCGGTGCGTGCGCCGTTCCCAGGTCGCCCTCGCTGCGGAGCCCCTCCACGTCGGCGCACCCGGCCGTGGCCGCCAGCAGGGCGGCGAGGACCGGGACCGCCGTGGTGCGGGGGGTGCGCATGCTTCGATGCTGCCCTGTGCGGGGCGTCCCGGCCCGGACGCGGACCCATTCGGGGGACCGCCCCATGCCCCGGTGCCGGCTCGGGACGGCGGCTCCGCCCGGACGCCGGCGGGGCTACGCGTCGGTGGGCGGCCGGGTCAGGCCGCGGGCCGCCGCGACCTCCTGGTGGACCGGTGTCAGGACGCTCGTCCCGTCGAAGTCCGCCGGCACCTCCACCGGTACCGGCACCGGGCTGCTCCGCACCCCCTGCGCCAGCTCCCGCAGCTGCCGCGTGACGCCCTCCACCTCGGCCGCCGGGGGCACCGCCGCGCCGTGGTTCACCCGCACCCGCGCGGCCGTGGTCGCGTCGACGATCCGCTCGACGGCGACCACCAGCGGCCACCACGCGGCGGCGCGCGCCCCGGTCGGCGGGGGCTCGGTCAGGGCGCGCTGGAACTCGCTGCGCACCCCCGACAGGTCCCGGTAGATCCGCCGCCGTGCCTGGAGCCGGGCCGTGCGGGCGGCCGCGTGGCCGGCCTCGTCCGACACCGGTGCGAACGCCCGTTCGACGTACCGCGCCGCGTCGTCCACGGCGGCGGCGAGGCGGTCCCCGATCCGCGTGTGCCAGCTCTCCGGCCACAGCAGGTACCCGGCGACGAGGGTGATGGCGCAGCCGATCAGACTGTCCAGCAGCCGGGGCCGGATCAGGTCGAAGCCCTGGTGGTCGAGCACGTCGGACAGCAGCAGGATCACCGGGGTGATCGCGGCGGTCTGGAAGGCGTACCCCTTGGCGGAGAAGGCCGGGATCAGGGCGCCGAGCACCATCATCACCGGTACCGCCCACCATCCGCGGGGCACCTCCGAGAGCACGGCGGCGGCGACGACCAGCCCGGCCGCCGTCCCCAGCGCGCGCAGCACGGCCCGGGAGAACACCGAGCCGAAGTCGGGCTTGAGGACGAAGGTCACGGTCAGCGCGACCCAGTAGGACCGCTCGACCTCGATCAGCGAGACGAGCGACTGCGCGAGCCCGATGCACAGCGCCAGCCGGAGCCCGTACCGCCAGGACGCCTCGGACAGCATCATGTCCCGCACCGCCCGCCCGGCGCGGACCCGCAGTGCGGCGGGGCGTCCCAGCCGGTCGTCGACGTCGGAGGCGTCGGGTTCCGCGAGGTGCACGATGGTTGCGGCATGCCGCAGGGCCGCGTCGAGGGCGCGTTCGGCCTCGCCGTGCGGCGCGGGCAGGGTGAGGACCGGGGGCTCCGTGCGGCCCTCTTCCACGGCGGCCGCCAGCTCCCGTACGGCCGCGGGGACCTCGCGCGGCAGCGGACGGGCGCGCAGGTGCGCGGCGGGCGCGGCCTCCACCAGCGGGATCACCGCATTGAGCTGGGCCAGCATCCGCACCAGCGATGGGCTGCGGCCGTGCACCCGGGCCCGGCGGCCCAGGACGAGGTCGTAGGCCTGGTTCAGCGTCTGGGTGAGGTGCTGGCGCGACTCCTCGTACGCGGGGCCGCCGGCGGCCTCCAGCGTGTCGGCGAGGGCCCGGTAGGTGCCCGCGACGGCCGCCCGCTCGGGCCCTCGTCCGCGCAGGGGCCAGCCCAGCAGGGTCAGCGCGAGGACGAACAGCCCGCCCGCGCTCAGCAGCAGCGGTGCGATCCACCAGGGCCGCGGCATCGGCAGCCCGGCACCCACCACCGCGTTCAGCAGGAGCAGGAGCCCGGACACGGAGGCGACCGTACCGATCGAGGAGATCATTCCGGACAGCAGGGCGACCAGGGTGAGGACGCCGACGGCGACCCAGCCGTGGCCGAAGACCAGGGTGCCCAGTGCCACGCCGACGGCGCCGAAGATCTGGGGGACGGCGATGTTCAGGATGCGCATCCGGTAGGCGTCGGCGGTGTCGCCGATGACTCCGGAGAGGGCGCCCATGGAGACCAGTGCCCCGTATTCGGGCTCGTCCAGGGCGAATCCGACGGCGAGCGGCGCGGCCAGGGCGATGGCCGCGCGCAGTGCGGCGGCCCAGGGGATCGGGGCGCCGGTGGGACGCAGTCCGTTGAGCAGCCACGCCGGTGGGACCAGCGCGGGGCGCCGGGCGGGGCCGGACGGTATGTGTTCGGTGCCTTCGGTACTCATTCCCGCTTCCGTGCGGCCGCTCGCGAATCGGTTGTCGCGGTTCTTTCCGCCTCGTTCTCCGCAGGTCGGTATCTTCCGAGCCTATGGGGTACGGCGTAGTCGTCCCGTCAGCCAGGCGGCGAGTGCGGCGGCTAGCCCGACGGCCAGCACCACCCAGGCGGCGGTGCGCAGGAACGCGGTGAGGGCGTCGTACACCGCGGCCGCGGCGGCCCGGTCGATGTCGGGCGGCAGGTCGTCCAGGGTGAGCCGGCGGCCCAGGCCGATCGCGATCCACAGCAGTACGGAGCCGACGGCGAGTCCCAGCCCGGTGGCCATCACGGCGTGGCGCCGGTGCACGGCGACGGCGACGGCCGCGGCGGCGAGCACCAGGGTCAGTACGGGCAGCCAGACGCCGGCGATCTGGAGCATGCGGAAGCCCTTCCGGAGCGCGCCGAGGTTGTCGTACTCCATGACCTTCACGGACAGGGGGTGGTTCACCGGGATCCGGTCGGCGAAGGGCACGCCGTCGGCGACGAGCTCCGCCTTGATCCGGTCGATGACGGGTGCGAGGTCGATGGTGACGGCGTTGCCGTCGCCGGTGGTGAGTGCGTTGAGGAAGGCGGCGTGGGCGGCGCGGTTGGCGGCGTCCCAAGCGGTCCGGTAGGCGGCGGTGTCGGCGAAGGAGCGCAGGGCCTCGCCGAGCAGGGCGTCCACCCCGGGCTGGAAGGGGCCCGCGTCGATCTGTGCGGCGAGGGCGCGCGTGGCCTGGGTGACGACGACGTTCTGCACGGCCGGGTCTCCGGCGAGCGGGGACATGGTCGCGGTGTAGCGGTCGGCGTCGCCCAGCTCGCGGTCGGCCCAGTACGCGACGGCGCTCGCGGGCACCAGCAGGGCCACGAGCACGATGAGTACCGCAGACAGGATGGTGCGCACGCCACCAGGGAATGCCGGGGAGGCGCCGGGCGCGACCGGTACTGCTGCGGGCGGGTGGCGCGTCGGTGGCGCGTCACCCTGGCCGGAGCAATTCTGGGGCGGGGCGGGGCGGGGCGGGGCGGGGCGGGGCGGACGCGGCGGAGTGCGCCGTCGCACACGCCATGGGCCGGGCGAGCCCGCCCGGCGCAGGGCGCCGGCCGCCCGCGACCTCGACGAGATCCGGCAGCGGGCGGAACGCCGGGCCCCGGAGGCCCCGGATCTGCTGCGCACCTGGCCGGCGGCCGGGTAGCGCCCCCGCCCCGGCCCCCCGCACGACACGCACGCAACACGCCACGCGCGCGGCCCCCCGCGGCACACGCATGACCCGCTCGGCACACACCCACACGTACGACCCGGCGCGACCCGTACCGACACCGGAACCCTCCGCCGGTTGATCCACTTGCCGGCCGGTAGCGGTGGGTGTGCCCTGGAGGGATGGGAGAGAGGAGCCCGTCATGGCTCATGCGGCACCCACCGCCACCCGGCGACACCACCGGTCGACAGTGAACGCGGACCACACCGCCAGGAACGCCCTCACCCGCGCCCTGCTCCTCGGACTCGTCTACGGGGTCTGGGCCGCCTTCATCGAGCGTCAGACGGGCCCGGTCGACGCGGGCAACGTCTTCTACGGAATCCTGTGCGGCGCGCTCTTCGCCGGCGTCATGTACGCCCTGAACCGCCTCGGCCCGCGGCTCACCCGCGAGCTCCACGGCGCCGCGTACGGGGCCTTCGGCGGTATCGCCGTCGGCTATCTGCACAGCCTCACTGACGCCGGCGTGCTCCGCTCCGCCGGCATCGGCCTGGCCGTCGGCGCGGGCGTCGGCGCGATCGCGTTCTACCGGTACTACACGCGCGAGGACTGAGTCCCACGAGCTCCGTCGGCCACGCGATCGAAACCACCGGCCTCGTCAAGACCTTCGGCGCCAACCGAGCCGTCGACGGGGTGGACCTGCGGGTCCCTCAGGGCACGGTCTACGGCGTGCTCGGGCCCAACGGCGCGGGCAAGACCACCGTGGTGAAGATGCTGGCCACCCTGCTGCGCCCGGACGCCGGCGAGGCCCGCGTCTTCGGCAAGGACGTCGTCCACGAGCCCGACGCCGTACGCAGCCGGGTCAGCCTCACCGGCCAGTACGCCTCCGTCGACGACGACCTGACCGGGACCGAGAACCTCGTGCTGCTGTCACGGTTGCTCGGACACTCCCGGCCCGCCTCCCGCGAGCGCGCCGCCGAACTCCTGGACGCCTTCGGGCTCTCCGCCGCGGCCGGCCGCCAGGTCAAGCAGTACTCCGGCGGCATGCGGCGGCGCATCGACATCGCCGCCTCCATCCTGAACACCCCCGACCTGCTCTTCCTCGACGAACCCACCACCGGCCTCGACCCGCGCAGCCGCAACCAGGTCTGGGAGATCGTGCGCGCCGTCGTCGCCCAGGGCACCACGGTCCTGCTCACCACCCAGTACCTCGACGAGGCCGACCGGCTCGCCTCGCGGATCGCGGTCATCGACCACGGGAAGGTCATCGCCGAGGGCACCAAGGGCGAGCTCAAGGCATCCGTCGGCGCGGGCAGCGTGCACGTGCGGCTGCGGGACCCGGGGCGGCGGGACGAAGCCGTCCGCGTGCTGGCCCGGGTGCTCGACGAGACCGTCTCACCGGATCCGGACCCGGTCGCGCTGACCGCCCGCGTCGACGACGCGGAGTCCGCCGCCGCCGCACTGGCCGAGCTGGCCCGGGCCGGGATCGTGGTCGACACGTTCGCGCTCGGCCAGCCCAGCCTCGACGAGGTCTTCCTCGCGCTCACCGATGACAAGGGGGCGGCGACATGAGCGTCAACACCCAGCAGAACGGCCGCGCCGACACCGCAGACACGGCCGCCCCCGGCGCCGGTGAACAGGACTTCGTCGCCCCGCGCGCCGATCAGCTCGCGGCGCTGCTGGTCTCCGGCCGGCGTCCGCCGCGCCCCGGCGCGCTCTCCACCTCGCTGACCTTCGGCTGGCGCGCCGTGCTGAAGATCAAGCACGTCCCGGAGCAGCTCTTCGACGTCACCGCGTTCCCGATCATGATGGTGCTGATGTACACGTACCTCTTCGGCGGTGCGCTGGCCGGCTCCCCGGAGACGTACATCCAGACCTTGCTGCCCGGCATCCTCGTGATGTCCATCGTGATGATCACGATGTACACGGGCGTCTCGGTCAACACCGACATCGAGAAGGGCGTCTTCGACCGCTTCCGCACGCTCCCCATCTGGCGGCCGTCGACGATGGTCGGCTACCTGCTCGGCGACATGCTGCGCTACACGATCGGCTCCGCCGTGATGCTGGCCGTCGGTCTCGCCCTGGGCTTCCGCCCGGCGGGCGGGGTGGTGGGGGTCCTGGCCGGAGTGGCGCTGCTGATCGTCTTCTCGTTCGCCTTCTCGTGGGTGTGGACGATGTTCGGGCTGCTGCTGCGCAGTGAGAAATCCGTCATGGGCGTCAGCATGATGGTCCTGTTCCCGCTGACCTTCCTCAGCAACATCTTCGTGGACCCGAGCACCATGCCGGGCTGGCTCCAGGCCTTCGTCAACAACAGCCCGGTCACCCACCTCACCACCGCCGTGCGCGGGCTCATGGCTGGAGAGTGGCCGGCCGCCGCGATCGCCTGGTCTTTGGGGTGGGCGGGACTGCTGGTCGTGGTCTTCGGGCCGGTCACGATGCGGCTCTACAACCGCAAGTAGCCGTAGGCGCGGACGGCCCGGCCCGGTACCTCTGCCCGAGGTGGCCGGGGCCGCCCGAGACGGCGGCGACGGTTCCCGTGCCGTGGCCGAACCGCACGTGACCACGCCCCGTTGCCGGGGCACGGGAACCGGTCCCCCTCGCCGTCCCGGCCCGTCCGCTACGCGCCGGAGTCTGCCGGAGTGCCGTGCTGCGGTTCGGACTCGGACTCGGACTCCACGGACGCGGCCGGGATCTTCGCCGGCGTCGCCGGCTCGGCCTGGCGGGCCGGCGGGGCGGAGCGGGAGGCCTCGGCGCGGAGCATGGCGTTCAGGGCGGTGTACGGGTCGAAGGGCATGGCGGAACCTCAAGGTGCTCGTCGGGGTGTGGTGGGGGGTGTGCGTCGCCGACCGGTCCGGTCAGCAGCGCAGCACCACACTCCGTACGGCCCGC
Source organism: Streptomyces sp. NPDC055254 (assembly GCF_053606025.1). Classification (NCBI taxonomy): domain Bacteria; kingdom Bacillati; phylum Actinomycetota; class Actinomycetes; order Kitasatosporales; family Streptomycetaceae; genus Streptomyces; species Streptomyces sp. NPDC055254. The sequence continues at coordinate 314,718 of NZ_JBSGQV010000006.1, forward strand.
AGGGACAGTGCCGGTTCGGCCGCTCCCCCTACGGGTCGCGCCGACCGCCGCGCATGTTTCACGTGAAACATCGGCTGCCGTGTGCGCCGGGGCTCCGGCACTCCGCGCGCGGCGGCCCGCAGGGCGGACCGGACCTCGGGGTCGGCGGCCGGATCGGGCTGTCCCTCGGTGGGCTCGACGGGAGCGGCGGACGCCGGACGGGCCTCGGCGACCGTCGCGGCGGCCGGGCCCGCGCCGAACACGCACAGCAGTACGACGCAGGCCGCTGTGAGGGCCCTGGTCAGTACCGTCCGCGCCGCCCGAACCGTTCGTGCGCGCCGCCTCCCGCTCATGCGGGGGATGTGCCCCGACACGCCGAAGGACTCCCGGCCGGTCGTCCAGAAGCCCCCGACCGGCGGACGCGCAGACCCCCTCACGGCCGACAGGCGGCCTCAGCGCACCGGTGCGAGTTGCGGACGGGCCCCCGGCGGTTTTGCCTGGATCCATGAACGATCCCTACGCGTACGCCCTCGCCATGGGCGGGGCCCAGCGCTCAGACGGCGACCAGAGTGGCCGTCCCCGCGCCCATCAGCGCGGCGGCGAGGTGCATGGCCGGATGGCCGTAGTCGCCGGACCAGAGGTGGCGCGCCAGTCCCCCCAGGGCGGCCAGACCCGTGACGACACCGATCTGGCCGAACAGCGTGACGGCGGTGAAGGGGGCCACTAGCAGCAGGAACGCGTTCATCCAGAACGGGGCGGCGCCCGTCCAGCCCCGCCACTCACAGATCGCCGTCGGCATGTGCGACCGGCCCCCTTCATTATCAACTCACCGGCTGCACAGCCTCCTTGGGCGCGGCGGCCGACACAAGGCCACGTTCGGCTAGAAAACCGCAGACCAGGCCGAAATTCGCCCCCCGTGTCGCCCGGCGCCGCGGCTGACCGGGGCTTCCGCGCCACCGGAGGAGCCGGACGCCACCGCGTCGGCCACTCCGGTGGCGCGCTTACGCTGCCCCGTATGACGACCCCCTTGGTGCGAGTCCACCTGGTCACGCCCCCGCTGGACGCGGCCGGCCGGCAGGGCCGGTTCGGGACCGGGCTGCCCTGCCCGGGCTACGCGGGCCTACGCGGCCCGGACCCGGGACGGTGGGCCGGGCGGACCCTGGACGAGGTGGCGGCCGAGGACCCGCGAGCGCTGCGGGCGTGGCTCACGGATCCCGGCTGCGCGCCCCCGGGCGGGGAGTCCGTACGGGCGCTGACCGCCCGCGTCGGCGCGGAGCTGGCGGCCCTGACCGCGGGCACGCACCGGGCCGTGGTCGAGCAGGCCGTCGTCCGGGCGGCCGTGGTGCACGCGCTGGAGCTGCCCGCCGAGACCTTCTGGCGGCTCGACGTACGGCCGGACACGGTCACGTGCCTCACCGGGCGCGCGGGGCGGTGGAACCTGCTGGTCGGGCAGCCGGACGGCCCCGACCCCGCGACGCGGTCAGGGCCGCACTGACGGGCGAGGAGGGTGTTACGCCACGATCCAGTCGGACGTGGCGATCACCGGCCGCACGCCCTCGCGGTGGATGGTGCCCTCGATCAGGCCGTACATCCGGTCCGCCGCGAAGTAGACCTCGTTGTCGTTCTTGAGGCCGAAGGGCTCCAGGTCGACGAGGAAGTGGTGCTTGTTGGGGAGGTTCAGGCGCACCTCGTTGACCTTCGGGCAGTTGTCCAGCACCCGCTCGGCCATCTGGTTCAGGGTCTGCTGCAGCGAGTACGAGTAGGTCTCCGCGAAGGCTTCCAGCATGTGCTTGCGGACCTTCTTGTACGACTGGTCCCAGTCGTGGCCGGCGTCGTCGGCGGCCAGCGCCGAGTGCGCCCAGCGCGAGGTGACCTTGGTCGCCAGGATGCGGTCGTACGCCTCCTGGAGGGTCGTGTACTTGTCCTTGATGTAGCCGTGGAACTCGGAGTGGGTCGAGTTCATGACCGTCAGGTCCTTCAGACCCGAGATGACCTGGAGGCCCGTGGTCTCGCTGTAGGTGACCTGCGCCGTGCGCACTTCCTGGCCCTTGCGGACGAAGGAGTGCTGCTCCTTGCGCGTGGGGACCGGGATGCGGTCCCACACGTACTCCTCGATACGGATCTGCGCCTCGCGGATCGGCGCCTGCGAGGAGACGAAGTGCTTGGCGAGCAGGATGCCGAAGGCCTCGGGGGAGGCGATGCCGTGCTCCTTGCCGAAGGCGTACACCGTGTTCTTGGTGGTGTCCGTCGGCAGGCAGTTGGCGTTGTCACCGGTGAGGTGGACGTCGCTGAACTCGCCGCGGAGCGCCACCGAGACGTTGAGGTCGCGGATCTCGTGCCAGGAACCGTCGCTGCCCTTGCGGGTCACCTTGACGATGCGGTTCTCGGCCTTGCCGTACTGGTTCTGGGCCAGGACGTGCTTGCTCATGGAGTCTTCCTTCGGGTACTCGGGAACACGGAGTCCGGTCGTCTGGATCCCGTACGCCCGGCGTCCAGCGGTCTGCCCGCTCCCCGCCGTTCGGCCCCGGGGGACCGCCCCGGGACTGACGTGCATCCCGGTCCGTAGGTGCTTGGCCCGATTTCGGGTCGAGGCCTGAACGGATTGCAACATGAGGGCGGGGGGTCGGCCACCGCACGAATCCTCCGAACACCAGCCCCCTCGGCTTGGGCGAGCCCACAGATCCGCAGGTCAGACAGCGTGTGCGTCCGCCGCCGAGAGGGCCTCGTCCAGGATCGCGAGCCCCGCGGCGCCCACCGCCGCCGGCCCGTCGGCGGCCGACGGCGGCCCGGCGCCGGGGGACCTAGGATTGGCACTCTTGCGAGGGGGTAGGCGGGCGCGGAGCGCGGAGAACGGAGGCCCGGTGGCCGAGCAGACGCGAAGGCTGATCCTGGGCGGTGCCACGTCCGGTGTGGTCGGCCGCTGCCGCGACTTCACCCGGCAGGCCCTGGCCGACTGGCACTGGCCGGGCGCGCCCGAGGGCGTCGAGGACGTCCTGCTCCTCGTCTCGGAGGTCATCACCAACGCGTGCCTGCACGCTGGGGGGCCGCGCGAACTCGTGCTGCGTCACTCCGCCGAGCGGCTGCGCGTCGAGGTCAGCGACGACAGTCCGGAGCACCCCCGCCCCCGGCGGCCCGGCGACCGGGCGCTGCCCGGAGGGCACGGGCTCATCGTGCTGGAACGGCTCGCACGGAGCTGGGGCTCGACCCCGTACGCGGACGGGCGGCCCGGGAAGACGGTGTGGCTGGAGGTGTCCGCGCATCCGGGCGGGCGGACGGGTCCGGCTCGTCCGGCTCTTCGGTGAGCAGACCCTCGCGCAGCCGGGCCAGGGTCCGGTTCAGCAGCCGGGACACGTGCATCTGGGACAGTCCCAGCCGCTCGCCGATCTCGGACTGGGTCAGCTCCTGACCGAAGCGCAGCGCGAGCAGCGTCCGCTCCCGCTCGGGGAGGCCGTCCAGCATCGGCTTGAGGGACTCCAGGCACTCGATCCGGTCGAAGGCCGTCTCCTCCTCGCCGAGGGCGGGCTGCCCCGCGTAGGCGTCCTGGTCGCCGTCCTCCTGCATCGGCGCGTCCAGGGAGCGCGCGGAGTAGGCGTGCGCTGCCTTGAGCCCCTCGGTGAGCTCCTGGGGCGTGACGTGCAGGTGCCCGGCGAGCTCGGCCGAGGTGGGCTCGCGGCCGAGGTCCTGCTCCAGGGCGTCGTGGGCCTTGGCGGTGTCGATCCGCAGCTCCTGGAGGCGCCGGGGGACCTTGACCGCCCAGCTGGTGTCCCGGAAGAACCGCTTGATCTCCCCGGTGATCGTCGGCATCGCGAACGAGGTGAATTCCACCCCGCGCTCCGGGTCGAACCGGTTGATGGCCTTGATCAGGCCGATCGTGCCGACCTGGATGATGTCCTCCATCGGCTCGCTGCGACCCCGGAAGCGGCGGGCGGCGTACTTCACGAGGCTGAGATTGAGCTCCACGAGGGTGTTGCGGACGTAGGAGTACTCCGCGCCGCCCTCCGTCAGCTCGGCCAGCCTCCGGAACAGGGAGACGGACAGGGCCTTCGCCTCGTGGGTCGCGACGTCTGTGAGGTTTGTACGGTGCATGGCACTGTGCTCCTCGGGCGGATACGTCGACGCACTGTCCATGGGGATATACCCGGACGAACTACCCCGTACCCCCGTCGCGGAGCCGGCATCGCCGCAGCGGCGGAACCCCGGGCGTCAGGGAGCCGTAGAGGGGCGTTCGCGGGCGTACGGGAGCCGTCAGAGGGCGGGTGCGGCCCGAAAGAGGCGTTGTCCTCGGCCGGACTCGCCGCCAACACCGAGAGCCCGCGGTACGGCCTGCTGGTCTCGGGCGCCTCCGACAGGGCCGCCGACCACCCGGACGTCAAGGTGCTGGAGCTCGATACGGCGCTGAGGGACCTGAACGAAGAGTAGGCGGCGGTCCGCTGGACCGCCGCCCGAGGTCCGGCCCGGCCGGAATCACTTGTCGGAGTAGCTGAAATCCCCCACGGTCCAGGCGCCGACGTCCTTCACGGCGATCCGGTACATGCCGCCGGTCTCCGGGATGCCCAGGGTGCCCTGGAGGATGCGCGCCACGTGGAAGTGCAGGTGGGAGGGGGTCCCGGCGGTGGTCACGGTGCGGCCGGACTCGCCGGAGGCCTTGAAGACGTCGGCGAACGGGGCCAGCTGGTCCGAGTCGCGGAGGACTTCGGCCACCCGTTCGCGCCAGACGCGTTCGGGGGCGAGGCGGCCCGTGATGACGGCGCCGTGGACGACGACGGTGAGGGACATCTGGTTGGTCTGCTCCGACTCGACCATGGCAGCGAGGTCGGTGAGCAGGTCGTCAGGGGTCGACATGGGCAAGAACTCTAGCAAGCGCGCTCAGGCGTCGGCCGGAGTACCGAGCAAGGCCCGCGCTTCCTGGAGCGGAGTGCGGACGGGCGCCGGAACGGGGGCCGTCAGGTCGCGGCAGGTGAAGCCGAGGCGGGTCAGCGCCCGGGTGACCTCGGCGGCCGTGAAGTCGCGCCGGTCCTGCCGGGTGATGACCTCGCCGACCTGCTTGACCGGGTAGGAACGGCGGCCGATCGTGACGGACGCACCCGTGACGGGCTCGGCCTTGATGCCCTTCATGGCCTCCTCCACCTCGCTCTTCTCGAGGTCGAAGGGGTACCGGGCGATGACGAAACGCATGATGCCTCACAGACGGGGAGGGGTGCGGGTGCGGGGACCGCGGCCGCGGCCACGGCGGTCCGCCCGCCCGCCCCGGGCCGGGGGTCCGGCGGGCGGGGCGGGCGGGCGGGGGGACGTGGCGTCAGGCGGCGATGCCGGAGCTGCGACGGCGCTCCTGCGCGGGCCGGCTGCGACGGCCGCGCTGGGAGCTGGTGCTGCGCCTGGGCCGGTCCGAGACCGGTGCGGTGATGATGACCGGAACACCGGAGGGGGTTTGTGCGCCGGTGATGCGGTTGAGGGCTTCTTCGCCGGAGTGGACTTGGGTGGTTTGTGCGGTGACTCCGGCGGCGGCCATGAG
>NZ_JBSGQV010000007.1:0-40980 GCF_053606025.1 Streptomyces sp. NPDC055254
CGGGCCGCGTTGGCCGAGGGCCGGGGGCTCCGCCACGTGGGCGCCCGCGGGGTGAGGGGCGCCCGCGGCGGCACCGCCGCCCGGGGGCCCCCGCCGGGGCGTGGCCCCGCCGCGCGGCGGGGCCACGCCCCGTCCGGGGGACCTCCCGAGTGTCCCCGGCCCCGTCGGCGCGGGCGCGCAGTAGGGTCCGGCGCGTGCCGAACCACGCCTCCCGCCGGACCCTGCTCGCCGCGGCCGCCCTGGCCGCCGTCACGGCCTCCGGGGCCGCCTCCGCAGCCCCGGCGGACCCGGGCTCCCGGCGCGCCCCCGGTCCGCGCCCGCCCGTCCCCTCCCCCGACCGGGACCGGCTGCGCGGCCTGATCGCCGGGATGAGCCCCGCCGAACTGGTCGGGCAGCTCTTCGTGTCCCGGGCGTACGGCCATTCGGCCACCGACCCCGACCCGGCGGACGCCGAGCGGAACATGGCGCTGTTCGGGGTGCGCACGGCCGCCGAGCTCGTGGCCCGCTACCACCTCGGCGGGGTCATCTACTTCGCCTGGGCCCACAACACCCGTACCCCGCAGCAGATCGCCGCTCTGTCGGGCGACCTCCAGCGGGCCGCCCTCGGCTCCGGCGCCGGAATCCCGCTGCTGCTCTCCACCGACCAGGAGCACGGCGCCGTCGCCCGGATCGGCGAGCCCGCCACCCTGCTTCCGGGAGCCATGGCCCTGGGCGCGGGGCACGCCGCGACGGGCTCCACCCGGGAGGCCCTGCGGGCCGCGCGCATCGCGGGCGCCGAACTGGCGGCGATGGGCATCCGGCAGGACTACGCGCCGGTGGCCGACGTGAACGTCAACCCGGCCAATCCGGTCATCGGCGTCCGCTCCTTCGGCTCCGACCCGCACGCCGTGGCGGAACTGGTCGCGGCCCAGGTGGCGGGCCACCAGAGCGCCGGGGTGGCCGCCACCGCCAAGCACTTCCCCGGCCACGGCGACACGGAGACCGACAGCCACGTGGGACTGCCGGTGATGCGGCACACCCGCGCCCAGTGGGAGGAGCTGGACGAGCCGCCGTTCCGGGCGGCGGTGGAGGCGGGGGTGGACGCCGTCATGACGGCGCACATCGTCTTCCCCGCGCTGGATCCCTCCGGGGACCCGGCGACCCTCTCGCGGCCGATCGTCACGGGCATCCTGCGCGAACGGCTCGGCTTCGCGGGCGTGGTGGTGACCGATGCCCTCGACATGGCCGGGGTCCGGCAGAAGTACGGGGACGACCGGGTGCCCGTACTGGCCCTGCGGGCGGGTTGCGACCAGCTGCTGAACCCGCCGGACCTCGGGCTCGCCCACCGCAGCGTGCTCGCCGCCGTAGGGTCCGGTGAGCTCTCCCGCGCGCGGATCGAGGAATCGGTCCTGCGGATCCTCGAACTGAAGGAGCGCCGGGGCCTGTTCGCGCAGGCCGTTCCGGTGGCGGGCGCCGTGGACGCCGTCGTCGGCACCGCCGCCCACCTCGCCGCCGCCGACGAGATCACCGCGGGTACGACGACCCTGCTGGCCGATCCGGGCGGACTGCTGCCGTTCGACGCGGCGTCGGGCCCCCGGCTGCTGGTCACCGGGGCCGACCCGGCCTCCCCCACAGGTACGACGGGCCCCCCTACGGCGGTACTGGCCCGGGAACTGACCGCCCTCGGCTGCCGGGCGGCGGCGGTGGCGCCCGGCGGCGCCGCCGCCTCGGCCGCCGGACACGCGGCGGTGGTGGTGTGCACGTACAACGTCCCGGAGGGGAGCAGCCCGCAGCGCACGCTGGTCGAGGAACTGCTGGCGACCGGGGTGCCGGTGGTCACGCTGGCGATCCGCAACCCGTACGACGGGGCCCGGCTGCCGGTCTGCGCGGCGGAACTGGCGACGTACTCCTGGACGGACGTGGCGATGCGCGCGGCCGCCCGGGTGCTCGCCGGGGCGGCGCGCCCCAGCGGCCGTCTCCCGGTCCCGGTACCGGGCCGCTACCCGCTGCGGCACGGCCTGACGTACGGGTGAGGGGGACGGACGGCGCGGGGGGCGCGCCCGCACCGTGGATGCGGACGCGCCCCCCCTGGCCGGTGACGGATTACGGCCGCAGCTGCGGCTCGCGCTCCGTCTCGTGCTGGTCGAGCGCCGCGTCCGGCTGCGCCAGCGGCGCGGCCTTGCCGGTGTCGGCGAGCGCGGCGGCCGGAGCCACTCCCGCCCACTGGAGGATCTTGGCGGTGGCCAGCGTCCGCTCGCCCTCCTGGAGCTTGGCGACGTTCGCACCGTGGTTGGCGCCCGGTGCGATCATCACGTAGCTGTCGTGCGCCCCGTACCCGATGCGGAACGGCTCGGAGCCCCACGGGTCGTTCTGCCCGTTCACGAACAGCATCTGGTGCGCGTTGTCGCGCACCCAGCGGTCCACGTCGGCCATGGCTCCCGGCTGGAAGGTCATGGGGATGTCGCTGGGAACGAAGTTGCGCGGCGGCTGGTAGCCGTAGCGGCTGAGGTTGCCCAGGTGCGGCAGCTTGATGTCGGGGGAGCCGAGCTGCGTACCCGCCTGGTAGTAGTACGGCGTGTAGGTCTGCAGGCCCTGGTCGGCGTAGGCCGAGAAGCCCGAGATGGCGTCGATCGTGTCCCAGATCTCCTGGTCCGACGCGGTCGCGGCGGTCGGGATGGTGGCGCAGTCGGCGAGCAGGCTGTACTGCCAGAAGGCCCACACGTAGTCGAGCACGACGGCCTCGTAGGCCTTGTCGAGGCTGCCGACGGTGGTGAAGGTCCAGCCGTTCTCGGCGGCGGCCGCCGCGTACTTGGCCTCCAGGGGCTCACGGCGCACGAGCGCCTCGCGCTGCACGGCGTTCAGGCGGTCGCGGCACTCCTTGGTGCCGACCTTGTTGAAGAACCGGTCGTAGGCCGAGTCCTCCTTGTCGTTGACGTCGTTGGGCGCGACGTACGCGACGACGCCGTCCATGTCGCGCGGGTAGAAGCGCTCGTAGTACGTCGCCGTCATACCGCCCTTGCTGCCGCCGGTGGCCAGCCAGTTCTTCTTGTAGGTCTTCTTCAGGGCGGTGAAGAGGCGGTGCTGGTCACTGGCGGCCTGCCAGATGTCCAGGTTCGCCCAATTGGCCGGGTCGGGCCGGGAGGGCGTGAAGAATCGATACTCCAGTGACACCTGGTTGCCGTCGACGATGGTCGTCGGCTCGCTGCGGCGCGGGTTGGTGTTGACGTTGTAGCCGGAGGTGAAGAACACCGTCGGCCGCGAGACGTCCTTGTGCAGCAGGGTCAGGCGCTGCTTGAAGGTGCCCTTCCACGGCTTCCGGTGGTCCACCGGCTGCTCGTAGTTCAGTACGAAGAAGCGGTAGCCGGGGTACGGCTTCTCCTCGATCAGGCTCATCCCGGGAATGCCGAGGATCTGGTCCTTGATGTCCGTGGCGGCCGCCGGCTCCGCGGCGGTGGCCGCTTGTGCCGTGGAGCCGGCCGCACCCATGGTGCCGATCAGCACCACGAGTGACAGCAGCCATCCGAGCGTCTTGCGCATTCACCCTCCCCTTGAGTTCACTTCGGTCGCCGTGAACCTAACCGGGTGAACGCGGCTGTGAACAGACCTAGTTGGGCCGCTCCGTCAGCACAGAATCCAGCCGGAATCAGCCGATCCCGGGCCGACTCGCCCCCGTACGTACACGCAACGGCTGATCGCGGCGACCGTAACGGGCCCCGTGCGCCGGTCGAACCGGCCCGCCACGCGCACCGGGGCACCGCCCCGGGCCTGGATGCTCACGGCCATCCGCCGCTCCCCCGAACCCCGGGCCACGGTCACCGCGCAGGCGTGGGTGCGGCTCTTGTACACGCGCACCTCGCCCGTCGTGAAGGACACCGTCCTGGCGAGGCGGCCGGCGCAACCGCCGGGCGCCGCGTCGGCGTCCGGGGCCGCGAACAGGCCGCCGACGCAGAGCCACAGCGCCGCCGCGAGCACCGCCGGGGGCGTGACCCGCCGGCCGAGGCCCCGCCGCCACCGCCTCCCCCGCCACCTCTGTACCACCCTGTCCCCCGATCAGTCGTACGTACCACGTGCGTACGCACGTACGACGCCCGGATCCCCCGGAAGGTTGCGGCGGGTACGGCCCCGGACCGGACGGCCCACCGGTCGGTCGACCCTGCCGATACCGGCGGACACAACGGATGCCGCGCCCGCCCGCCGGACGCCCTTGACGCGGTACGGGAGTACTGCACGGGCACCGACGAGGACGCCCCGGGCAACCTGCTCTTCGGCGAGCTCTGATTCCCCCGGGCCGGCTCCTCGGTCCGCGGGCACACCGGTCCCCGTGGGGGCCGCTCGTGAGCGATACGGCTAGGCCGCGGCCCGTTCGTCCTCCCCGACGAAGGTGCGCCACAGTTCGGCGTACCGGCCGCCGAGCGCCAGGAGTTCGGCGTGGCTGCCGTCCTCGACGACCCGGCCCCGGTCCATGACCACGACCCGGTCCGCGCGGGCGGCGGTGGTCAGGCGGTGCGCGACGACCAGCGTGGTGCGCTTGCCGGCGAGGCGGTCGGTCGCCCGGTTGACCTGGGCCTCGGTGGCCAGGTCGAGGGCGGCCGTGGCCTCGTCGAGGAGCAGCACGTCGGGGTCGACGAGCTCGGCCCGGGCGAGCGCGATCAGCTGGCGCTGGCCCGCCGAAAGGTTGCGGCCGCGCTCGGCGACCGTGTGCAGGTAGCCGCCGTCGAGCGTGGCGACCATGTCGTGGGCGCCGACCGCGCGGGCGGCGGCCTCCACCTCCGCGTCGCTCGCGCCGGGCCGCCCGTAGGCGATGGCGTCCCGTACGGTCCCCTGGAAGAGGTACGACTCCTGGGGGACGACGCCGAGCCGGTGGCGGTACGCCGTCAGGTCGAGCTCCCGCAGGTCCGCGCCGTCGGCGGTGATCCGGCCGGAGGTCGGATCGTAGAACCGGGCGACCATCTTGACGAGGGTGGACTTGCCCGCCCCGGTCTCGCCGACGAAGGCGACGGTCTGCCCGGCGGGGATGCGCAGGTCGATTCCGGCCAGCGCCTCCCCCTTCTCCCCGCGCTCCTCGGCGGTTCCGTACTGGAAGCGGACGTCCTCGAAGGCGATCTCCCCGCGCAGCCGCGGCACATCGCGGGGCTCCGCCGGGCGAGGGGTGGTGGTGGGTTCGCGCAGCAGCCCCTGGATCCGGCCGAGGGAGACGGTGGCCTGCTGGTAGCCGTCGAAGACCTGGGAGAGCTGCTGGACGGGGGCGAAGAACAGGTCGATGTAGAGCAGGTACGCCACCAGCGCGCCGGTGGTCAGGGTGCCCGCCTCCACCCGGCCCGCGCCGACGATCAGCACGGCGGCCGCGGCCCCCGAGGACAGCAGCTGCACGAACGGGAAGTAGACGGAGATCAGCCACTGGCCGCGGACCCGGGCCTCGCGGTACGCGTCGCTGCGCTCCGCGAACCGCTGGGCGCCGGAGCCCTCGCGGCGGAAGGCCTGGACGATGCGGAGCCCGGAAACCGATTCCTGGAGGTCGGCGTTGACGAGGCCGACCCGGTCGCGGGCCAGCTCGTAGGCGGCGACCGACTTGCGGCGGAAGACGGCCGTGCCGATCACCAGGACGGGCAGGGTGGCGAAGACGATCAGTGCGAGCTCGACGTCGAGGACGAGCAGGGCGACCAGGATGCCGAAGAAGGTGAAGACGGAGACGACGGCGGTGACGAGCCCGGTCTGCAGGAAGGTGGCCAGGGCGTCCACGTCCGTGGTCATCCGGGTCATGATCTTGCCGGTGAGCTCGCGCTCGTAGTAGTCGAGGCCGAGGCGCTGGAGCTGGGCGAAGATCTTGACGCGCAGGGCGTACAGCACGCGTTCGCCGGTACGGCCCGTCATCCGCGTCTCGGCGAACTGCGCGGCCCACTGCGCGACGACCACGGCGAGGGCGAGCCCCGCCGCCAGCCAGACGGCTCCGAGGACGGCCTGCTCGACGCCCCGGTCGATGCCGTACCGGATCAGGATCGGCAGGAGCAGACCGGCCCCCGCGTCGAGGGCGACCAGACCCAGGCTGACGGCCAGCGGCGCCCAGAAGCCGTGGAGCAGGCGGCGCAGGCCGTAGCTCTCCTCGGCGGAGGCGGCGCGGGTCTCGTCCACCTCGGGGGTGTCGTCGGCGGGCGGCAGCGCGGCGACCTGGGCGAGCAGTTCGGGCGTGGCGGGCATGCCGGCCGCGGCCCCGGCCATCGAGTGCCCGGCTCCGGGCGCCGCGCCGGCGGCGACGGGAGCGGCGGCGCACCCGTCGCGGTCCTCTTCCTGGCGCCGCCAGAGCTCGGGGGTGATCCCGCCCCCGACCCGGCGCTTGGCGTTGACCGGCTCCGAGTCGATCTCGGCCTCGATCTCGATGTCCCGTTCCAGGTCGCGGTCGGCGTCGCGCTCGAACTCGCCGAGCGCCAGCGCCTCCGGAGTGCGGGGCGACGCCGCGCCCAGCGCGTCCGGGTCGGTGAGCAGCCTGCGGTACAGGGCGGAGCGGCGCTCCAGCTCCTCGTGCGTACCGATGTCGACGAGCCGCCCCCGGTCCAGTACGGCGATCCGGTCGGCCAGCGCGAGGGTGGAGCGGCGGTGGGCGATCAGGAGGGTGGTCCGGCCGGCCATCACGGCCCGCAGCGCCTCGTGGATCTCGTGCTCGACCCGCGCGTCCACGGCGGAGGTGGCGTCGTCGAGGAGCAGCAGCCGGGGGTCGGTGAGGATGGCGCGGGCCAGGGCGATGCGCTGGCGCTGGCCGCCTGAGAGGGTCAGGCCCTGCTCGCCGACCTTGGTGTCGTACCCGGCGGGCAGGGCCCTGATGAACCCGTCGGCCTGGGCGGCCCGGGCGGCGGCCTCGACCTGTGCGTCGGTGGCACCGGGGTGCCCGTAGGTGATGTTGGCGCGGATGGAGTCGGAGAAGAGGAAGGAGTCCTCGGGGACGAGTCCGATGGCGGCGCGCAGCGACCCGTAGGTCAGCTCGCGGACGTCGTGGCCGCCGACCCGGACGGTGCCGGCGTCGGCGTCGTAGAAGCGCGGCAGCAGCAGGGAGACGGTGGACTTCCCGCTGCCGGACGCGCCGACGAGGGCGATGGTCTCCCCCTCGGCGAGGGACAGCGAGAACCCGTCGAGGACCGGCCGCTCGGGGTCGTACCCGAAGCGGACGCCGTCGAACTCCACGGTGGCGGGCGCGTCGGCGGGGAGCTCGTGCTCCCCTTCCCGGATGACCGGTGCGGTGTCGATGAGTTCGAAGACGCGCTCCGCGCCGGCGCGGGCCTGCTGGCCGACGGTGAGCACCATGGCGAGCATCCGGACGGGGCCGACGAGCTGGGCGAGGTAGGTGGAGAAGGCGACGAAGGTGCCGAGGGTGACCTGGCCGCGGGTCGCCAGCCAGCCGCCGAGCGCCAGCATGGCCACCTGCGCGAGGGCCGGGACCGCCTGCAGGGCGGGGGTGTAGCGGGAGTTGAGGCGGATGGTGCGCATCCGCCCGGCGAAGAGCCTGCGGCCGGCTTCGCGGAGCTTGCCGGTCTCCTGCTCCTCCTGGCCGAAGCCCTTGACGACGCGCACGCCGGTCACGGCCCCGTCGACGACGCCCGCGACGGCGGCGGCCTGGCCCTGGGCGTACCAGGTGGCGGGGAAGAGCTTCTTGCGGCTGCGCTTGGCGATGAACCAGAGGGCGGGGGCCATGAGCAGCGCGACGAGGGTCAGCAGCGGCGAGAGCCACAGCATGATCCCGAGGGACATCCCGAAGAGCAGGAAGTTCCCGATGGTCATGGGCAGCATGAAGAGCAGGCCCTGGATGAGCTGGAGGTCGGTGGTGGCCCGGCCGACGACCTGCCCGGTGGACAGCTCGTCCTGCCGCCGGCCGTCGAGCCGGGCGATGGTGTCGTACATGTCCGTGCGCAGGTCGTGCTGCACGTCGAGGGCGAGGCGCCCGCCGTAGTACCTGCGGATGTACGTGAGCACGTACACGAGCAGGGCGGCGGCTATGAGCATCCCGGCCCAGAGCCCCATGGGCCGGCTCCGGTCGCCGATGACGTCGTCGATGATCACCTTGGTGACCAGCGGCACGAGCGCCATGACGGCCATGCCGCCGAGCGAGGAACCGAGCGCGAGCAGCACGTTGAGCCTGTACCGCCAGGCGTATGCGACGAGCCTCCTGCCCCAGCCCTGTTTCTCCCCGGTCGCAGTCTCCGCCGCCGCCACGTGGTGCCTCCCCGTTCGTCCTGTCCTGCCGCCTCCCCCAACGCGCCGACCGGCGGATTTCATCCCGCCGCAACAATCGAACGGGTTGACGTGCGGGCCGGCAAACCCGGCGGGGCCGAACGCCGCACGGAGGGGCCGCGTCCGGCGGCGGCTCTAGATGTGGGTCGGGGCGAACATCTTGAGGGTCGTGCGCAGGACCAGGAGGGAGGGGCCCGGGGTGGCGAGGGACGCGGCGAGGTCCTCGCGGAGGGTGGCCGGGACCGTGGTGGCCGCCGGGACGCCGAAGGAGGCGGCCAGGGCGACGAAGTCGGGGCGGGTGAGCTCGGTGGCCGTCGCACGGCCGAAGGAGTCCGTCATGTACGCGCGCAGGATGCCGTAGCCCCCGTCGTCCACGATCAGCCAGGTGACGTCGAGGTCGTGCTGGCGGGCGGTGGCCAGGTCCGCGAGCGAGTACATCGCGCCGCCGTCGCCCGAGACGGCCAGTACGGGGGTGCCCGGTTCCGCGGCGCACGCGCCCAGCGCCGCCGGGAAGGCGTAGCCCAGTCCGCCGGCGCCCTGGGCCGAGTGCATGGTGTTCGGGTGCTTCGCGTCGAAGGCCGACCAGGCCCAGTAGCCCAGGATCGTCATGTCCCAGAAGGACGGCGAGCGGGCGGGCAGGGCGGCGCGGATCGAGGTCAGCAGTTCCTGCTCCAGGGCCACGTCCTGCTCGGCCAGGCGGGCCGCGATGTCCGCCAGCAGCAGCTTCACCCGTTGCGGCGCGGCCGGGTCCTCGCGCTCGGACACCGTCTCCAGCAGGGCCTGGAGCCCGAGGCGGGCGTCGGCGTGGATGCCCAGGCCGGCGTGGTTGGACTCCAGCTTGCCGAGGTCGGCCTCGATCTGGACGACCCGGCCGGTGGGGAAGAAGGTGTGGTAGTTCGAGGACAGTTCGCCCAGCCCCGAGCCGACGACCAGCAGGACGTCCGCGTCCTCCAGGAAGTCCGTCATGTGGCGGTCCTCCAGCCAGGACTGGAGGGACAGCGGGTGGGTCCACGGGAAGGCGCCCTTGCCGCCGAAGGTGGTGACCACCGGGGCGTTCAGGCGCTCGGCCAGCTGCTTGAGCTTGCCCGCCGCGTCCGCGCGGACGACACCGCCGCCGGCGATGATCACCGGGCGTTCCGCGTGGGACAGCCAGTGGGCCGCGACCGCCGTCAGTTCGGGCCTCGGCGCGAGCTCGTGCGGGGTCGCGTCCATGCCGGTGACGGGCGGGACGATCGTCTCCGCCCGCAGGACGTCCTCGGGGATCTCGACCCATACCGGGCCGTGCGGTGCGGTGAGCGCGGACTCCCAGGCCTGCGCGACGGCGGTGGGGATCTGGGACGGGGTCCGGGCCACGTGGACGGACTTGACCACGTCCCGGAAGGACGCGGACTGGTCGCGCAGCTCGTGCAGGTGCCCGCGCCGGCCGCCGCCCAGGCCCGCGACGGGCACCTGGGAGGAGAGGGCGAGGACCGGCGCCGACGCGGCGGCCGCCTCGGCCAGGGCGGGCAGCGCCATCAGCGCGCCCGGTCCGGTGGACAGCAGCAGCGGTACGGCCTCGCCCGTGATGCGGCCGTACGCGTCGGCCGCGAACCCGGCGTTGTTCTCCGTACGGAGCCCGATGAACCGCAGGTCGGAGCGGCCCACCGCGTCGAAGATGCCCAACGCGTGCTGGCCGGGCAGCCCGAACACGGTGGTCGCGCCCAGCGAACGCAGCGTCTCCACGACCAGGTCCCCGCCCGTCCGCCCCGGCGGCGGCGCGAGGGCGGCCGCCGTCTGGGCCTCGGTGGGACGGAGTACCAGGTCGTGGTCGTGCGTCACGGTGTCAGATGCCCTTCGCCTTCGCCGCCGCGATCTGACGGCTCATGATCGTGGTGAGCTCGTACGCGGTGTGCGAGGCCGCGACCGAGGTGATCTCGGCGTGATCGTACGCCGGGGCGACCTCGACGACGTCGGCGGAGACGAGGTTGCAGGACGACAGACCGCGGATGATCTCCAGCAGCTCGCGGGAGGTCATGCCGCCCGCCTCCGGGGTGCCCGTGCCGGGGGCGTGCGCCGGGTCGAGCACGTCGATGTCGATCGAGATGTAGAGCGGGCGGTCGCCGATGCGCTGGCGCAGCTGGTCCGCGACCTCGTCGGCGCCGCGCCGGTAGACGTCGGCCGAGGTGACGATGCCGAAGCCCATCTTGGCGTCGTCGTCGAGGTCCTGCTTGCCGTACAGCGGGCCGCGGGTACCGACGTGCGACAGCGCCTCGGTGTCGAGGATGCCCTCTTCGACGGCGCGGCGGAACGGGGTGCCGTGGGTGTACTCGGCGCCGAAGTAGGTGTCCCAGGTGTCCAGGTGCGCGTCGAAGTGCAGCAGGGCGACCGGGCCGTGCTTCTTCGCCACCGAACGGAGCAGCGGGAGGGCGATGGTGTGGTCGCCGCCGAGGGTCATCAGGCGGGAACCGGCGCCGAGCAGCTCGTCGGCGGCGGCTTCGACCGTGTCGACGGCCTCGTTGATGTTGAAGGGGTTCACGGCGATGTCACCGGCGTCCGCGACCTGCGCCAGGGCGAAGGGGGAGGCGTCCTGGGCCGGGTTGTACGGGCGCAGCAGGCGCGAGGCCTCGCGGATCGCGTTGCCGCCGAAGCGGGCGCCGGGCCGGTACGAGACACCGGAGTCGAAGGGGACGCCGACGATGGCCACGTCGGCGGAGCCGACCTCGTCGAGGCGGGGCAGCCGGGCGAAGGTCGCCGGGCCCGCGTAGCGCGGGATGCGGGAGGAGTCGACGGGTCCGCGCGGCTGCGTGCTCATGAGGGGGGCCCTTCTGAAGGTCGTGCGGGTGCGGGTGCGGTCCTTCGAGCGTAAGGGGGTGCGCGGAGGGCGCGAAGTGTACGTTTCATCCATAGCGTCCTCTCCAACTGTACGGAGCATCCATGCCGGCTTCGATCCACGCCGAGGCGGGACCCGCCGGACCGCCGGTGGCGCCGGTGGCGCTGGGCGCGCTGCTGGCCGACCGGGATCTCGGGCTGCGCCTGCTGGCGGGGCCGGCGGAGGCCGAGGTGCACGGGGTGCACGCCTCGGAGATGGCGGACCCGTCGCCGTACCTGTTGGGCGGGGAGTTGCTGCTGACCGCCGGGGCGGAACCGGCCGGGGCTGCCGGGGCCGCGGAGGCCGAGAGGTACGTGGCGCGGCTCGCCGGGGCCGGGGTGGCCGCGCTCGGCTTCGGCGTGGCCCCCGTGCACGAGGAGGTGCCGCCGGCGCTGGTCGCGGCGTGTGCCCGGTACGGGCTCGCGCTGCTGGAGGTGCCGCCGGGGACCCCGTTCACGGCGGTGGCCCGTACGGTCTGGCGGCTGATGGCGCAGGCCCGTACGCGGGAGCTGCGCCGGGTCACCGAGGCGCAGCAGTCGCTCGCCGCGGCGGCCGCCCGGCCGGATCCGGTGGCGGCGGTGGTCGCCCGGCTGGCCTCGACGCTGGGCGGCCGGGTCGAGCTGGCGCCGGACGGCCGGTCGGCGGGCGCGCCGCTGCCGCCGCCGGTGGCCGGGGCGCTGGCCGCGCTGCTGGCCCGGGTCGGCCGCCCCGCCGGCCCCGCGACGGCAACGGACCAGTCCGCCGGCTGGCACCTGGCGGCCTACGCCCTCTCCCGCGACCCGTCCCCGGCAGGAGCCCCGGGCCCGGCGGGAGCCCCGGGCCCGGCAGGAGCCCCGGGCCCGGCAGGAGCCCCGGGCCCGGCAGGAGCTTCCGCGACCCCGCCGGCCACCGGCCCGAGCGGAGTCCCGCCCAGGCCTTCCGCGACGCCGGCGTCCACCGGCCCGGCCGGAGCCCCCGCGCCGGTGCCGCCGGGAGCGGGCCCGGAAGCATCCGCCGCGACCGCTCCCACCGCGCCCGCCGCGGGTGCGCCGAGCGCGGGCCCCGCGGTGGGCGGGAGCACGGGGGACGCCGACTCGGCCCCCGCGACGGAGGGCGGCGGCGCGGGCGCGGCCGCCGCGCCCGCGCCCCGGGCCACCGGAACGCCCGCATCCACCCCTACCGCACCCGGGACCACCGCGCCCGCACCTTGGGCCGGGCAGGCCGCGCCCGGGGCCCGGGCCACCGGAACGCCCGCGTCCACCCCTACCGCACCCGAGACCACCGCGCCCGCACCTTGGGCCACACCCACCGCGCCCGGGGCCCGGGCCACCGGAACGCCCGCGTCCACCCCTTCCGCACCCGGGACCACCACGCCCGCACCGCGGGCCACCGCGCCCGTCGCGGGTGGGGCGGACGGGGCCGGAGAGGTGCGGGCGCTCGGGGTGGCCACGTACGGGCGGGGGGCGGGGGATCACACCATCGCCTCCGTGGCGGCCGTACTGCTGACCCTGCTCACGGCGTCCCGACCGCCCGCCGGGGACGCGGCCGCCGCGTTGACCGGGCTCCTCCTCGACGGGGATCCGGCCCGGGCGCTGGCCGGCGGGCCCTGGTACGTCGTCCACGCACGCGGCGCCGGTGACCCGCGGGCCCTGGCCGCGGCGCTGGGCACCGTACTGGTGGACCCGCGCGCCGACCCCGTACGCCTGCTCACCGACCGGGAGCCCGCCCCCCGCCCCGGGTGGCGGCTGGGGGTGAGCGCCCCGGCGGCGCCGGGCGGGCTGGCCGCCGCCGGGCTCCAGGCCGCACGGGCCCTGGACCGGGCCCTGGCCGCCCGCATCCCGCTGGCCCGGCACTCCCCCGGTGGCCTGGCCGCCCTCCTGGACCCCGCCGAGGCCCTGGCCCACGCCGAGGCGCTGCTCGCCCCGCTGGGCCCGGCGCTGCGGGAGACGCTGCGGGCCTGGCTGGCGCACCACGGCGGGTGGGACCGTACGGCCGCCGCCCTCGGGGTGCACCGCAACACCGTCCGCCAGCGCGTCGCCCGCTGCGCCGACCTGCTGGCCGTCGACCTCGACGACCCGGACACCCGCATGGAGCTGTGGTTCGCGCTGCGCCACGCCCGCGCCGACCGGAACGGCCCGCCGACCGCCGGGGAGTGAGCGGCCCCGTGCCGCCCGGGGCCCGGGGGCGAGCGGCCCCGCGCCGCCCAGGGCTCGGGGGCGCCCCCGCGACGTCCGGCTTGCCCGGATCCGTACCGGCCGGCCGGGAACGCGCCCTCGCCGAACGCCTCGCACCGGCCGCCCGTCAGCGCCCTGGTGATCTACCCCACACCGGTGACCGGGTACCCGCCGAGCTGCGGGAGAGCGCGGTCGGCACCGCCGTCGTGACGTTCGGCGCCTTTGCCGCCCCACTCTGGACACCGGCAACAACTCGCCGGTAACTTAATCTGAGCAAGCGCTTAGGCGCCCGCCATGTATTGACGAACCACTACGGCGCGCGACCACCCCCGCGAGAGCGGCGGCGGTTCAGCCGCAAAGAGGGGAGCCGGCCGTGCGCCGTACCGTTTACAACGAGGACCACGAGGCGTTCCGGGACACCATCCGCGCCTTCATCGAGGCCGAGGTCGTCCCCGTCTACGACGAGTGGTTCGCCGCCGGTCAGGCGCCGCGCGACTTCTACTACAAGCTCGGTGACCTGGGCGTCTTCGGCATCAGCGTGCCCGAGGAGTTCGGTGGCGCGGGCCTGGACACGCACAAGTTCGAAGCCGTGCTCTACGAGGAGACCTCCCGCGCGGGAGTGAACTTCGGCGGCTCCGGCGTCCACGTGCTGCTGGCCCTGCCCTACATCAAGATGCTCTCCACCGACGAGCAGAAGAAGCGCTACCTGCCGAAGTTCGTCACCGGCGAGGAGATGTGGGCGCTGGCGATGACCGAGCCGGGCACCGGCTCCGACGTCGCGGGCATGAAGACCACCGCCAAGCTCTCCGAGGACGGCACCCACTACGTCCTCAACGGCTCCAAGACCTTCATCACCGGCGGCGTGCACGCCGACCGCGTGATCGTCTGCGCCCGCACCTCCGCCCCGCGCGAGGACGACCGCCGCTTCGGCATCTCCCTGTTCGCCGTGGACACCAAGTCCGCGGGCTACTCCATCGGCCGCAAGCTCGACAAGCTGGGCCTGCGCACCTCCGACACGGCCGAGCTGGCGTTCGTCGACGTCAAGGTCCCGGTCGAGGACCTGATGGGCGAGGAGAACAAGGGCTTCTACTACCTCGGCGCCAACCTGCCCTCCGAGCGCTGGGGCATCGCCTTCGGTGCGTACGCCCAGGCCAAGGCCGCCATCCGGTTCGCCCAGCAGTACGTGACGGAGCGCACCGTCTTCGGCAAGCCGGTCGCGCACTTCCAGAACACCAAGTTCGAGCTGGCCGCCTGCCAGGCCGAGGTGGACGCCGCCGAGGCCGTCGCCGACCGCGCCCTGGAGGCCCTGGACGCCGGTGAGCTGACCGCCGCGGAGGCCGCCTCCGCGAAGCTGTTCTGCACCGAGGTCGCGCACCGCGTCATCGACAAGTGCCTCCAGCTGCACGGCGGCTACGGCTACATGAACGAGTACCCGATCGCCCGCCTCTACGCCGACAACCGCGTGAACCGCATCTACGGCGGCACCAGCGAGGTCATGAAGTCCATCATCGCCAAGTCCATGGGTCTGTAGGGGAGTCGGGGCACCTACCCTTCCCCCATGAACGAGGCACTGACGACGCTCCTCGATCTGCTCGACCTGGAGCAGATCGAGGAGAACATCTTCCGCGGTACCAGCCGTTCGGCGCTGGTACCGCGCGTCTTCGGCGGCCAGGTCGCGGCCCAGGCCCTGGTCGCGGCCGGGCGGACCGTGCCCGCCGACCGCACGGCGCACTCCCTGCACTCGTACTTCCTGCGCGCGGGGGACCCGGGCGCGCCCATCGTGTACTCGGTGGACCGGATCCGCGACGGGCGCTCCTTCACCACGCGCCGGGTCGTCGCCGTCCAGCACGGCCAGCCGATCTTCCACCTCTCGGCGTCGTTCCAGACGCACGAGGAGGGGCTGGACCACCAGAGCGCCATGCCCTCGGCCCCGGACCCGGAGACCCTTCCCACGGCGGCCGAGTCACTGCCCGCGTACCGGGGGATCTTCCGCGACCCGGGCACGGTGGAGCGGCTCATCGAGGCGCGCGGCGCGGTGGACCTGCGCTACGCGACCACGCCGCCGTGGGGCAGCGTCGGCGAGCCCGTGGAGCCGCGCACCCAGGTGTGGTTCCGTACGGCCGGCAAGCTGGAGAGCGACGACGCCCTGCTGCACACCTGCCTGGCCACGTACGTCTCGGACATGACCCTGCTGGACTCGGTGCTGCTCGCGCACGGCCGGGGCGGATGGGCGGTCGGCGACGTGGTGGGCGCCTCCCTGGACCACGCGATGTGGTTCCACCGGCCGTTCCGCGCGGACGAGTGGCTGCTGTACGACCAGGAGTCCCCCTCGGCCTCCGCCGGGCGGGGCCTGGGCCAGGCCCGCATCTGGACCCAGGACGGCCGGCTGGCCGTGACCGTGATCCAGGAGGGCGTGGTCCGCGTCCCCCGGGGGTGAACCGCCGCACCCCCCGGGCGTGATCCACCGCGCCTCCGGATGTGATTCCGCCGCACCCCCGGGGCTCCGCGGCAGAGCCCCGGCGCGCCGGAAGGTCCGGACGGTCTACGCGTCCAGGAGGCCCGCGGCGGCGAGGAGGTAGGCCACCAGCGGGTCGTAGAACCGCGGGTCCCGGACGTGGTCGTCCAGCGGGACCGCGACCTGCAGCGTGCCCTCCGCCTCGCCGAGGAACAGCGCCGGGTCGTTGCAGTCCGCGTAGCCCACCGCGTCCAGCCCCCGCTGGGCCGCGCAGCCCGCCCAGCCGTGGTCGGCGACGACCAGGTCCGGCAGGGGGCGGTCCGCTGCCGCGAGGCCG
Organism: Streptomyces sp. NPDC055254; assembly: GCF_053606025.1. Taxonomy (NCBI): domain Bacteria; kingdom Bacillati; phylum Actinomycetota; class Actinomycetes; order Kitasatosporales; family Streptomycetaceae; genus Streptomyces; species Streptomyces sp. NPDC055254. The sequence continues at coordinate 15,990 of NZ_JBSGQV010000007.1, forward strand.
TCCAGGATCGCGGCCATCGGCTCCGGGGAGTGCGTGTGCCACAGCGTCGCGCCCCGCTCCAGCACCGCGACGTCCGCGAACTGCCACACGGAGCCCTCGTCGGCCGTCAGACCGCTCGGGACGACCACGATCTCGCAGCCCGCCGCGCGCAGCGCCTCGGCCGTCGCCCGGTGCACGTCGAGCAGGCCCCCCGGGTGGCCGGTGGCCAGCAGCACGCTCTGCCGGTCCAGCGCGGCCTTCCGCAGCCGGGCGGCCATCCGGTCCAGGCCGGACACGGTCAGTTCGGGGTCGATGGTGTCCTGGCCGAAGCGGTGCGCCGGGTCGTCCACCACGCCGCAGCGCTCCGCCATCACCGCGAGGACGTCCTGCTCGTCGGTCCAGCGGTCGCCCAGCTCCAGGCCGAGCCAGTAGTGCCGGTCGCCGTTGGCGAGCTTCCTGTAGTGGGCGAGGTTGTTCTCGCGCGGCGTGGCGACCTGCCCCGCGATGCGCGTGCGGACCAGGTGGTCGACGAGTTCGGCGCGGCTCGGCGTTTCAACAGATCGGTCGGGCGTCTCTATCGGCTTCGGCATACGGCCATTCTGCCGTCGCGCGGCCGGAGGCGTCCCGTCCGTCCCGGTCGGCGGACGCGCCGGGTCACCGCGACAGGGCTCCGAACGCGCCGTGCGCGAGTCGCCGGAGCAGCGATTCGGTCGCCTCCCGGCCGAGTGCTGCCAGATGGGGGGTGGAGTTCAGCAGGCCGAACACCGCGTGCACGGAGACCCGTACCTCCGCCTCTCCCACCTCCGGGTGCAGTTCCCGTACGACCGCCACCCACAGCTCCACGTACTGGCGCTGGAGCTGGCGCACGAGCTTGCGGTCGGCCTCGCGGAGCCGGTCGAGCTCGCGGTCGTGGAGGGTGATCAGCGCCCGGTCGTCGAGGGCGAAGTCGATGTGGCCGTCGATGAGGGAGGACAGGACCAGCGCCGGGTCGCCCGCCGCCTCCTCCACCCGGCGCCGGCCTCCGGTCAGCAGCCGTTCGCTGATGCCGACCAGGAGCTCGGCCAGCATCGCGTCCTTGCCCGCGAAGTGCCGGTACAGGCCGGGGCCGCTGATGCCCACCGCGGCCCCTATCTCGTCGACGCCCACGCCGTGGAACCCACGCGCGGCGAAGAGGCGAGCGGCCTCACTGAGGATCTGCTCGCGACGGGTGGGGGCGGCCGCTCTGGTGCTCATGGGAAACCATTCTAGACAGGGCCGTTAGCGCTCGTTAACCTAGGCGACACATGCGTTAACGCTCATTAACCGAGCAAGGGAGCTCGACCGATGCAGCAGGCACCAGTGCTGACGAGCGCCGCGGACCCGGCGTCCGAGGCCTGGCGGACCAACGAGGCCGCCCACCGCGAGCTCACCAAGGGGCTGCGGGCCCGGCTCGACGCGGCCCGGCTCGGCGGCGGCGAGAAGGCCCGCGCCCGCCACACCGCACGCGGGAAGCTCCTCCCGCGCGACCGGGTGGACACCCTCCTCGACCCCGGATCCCCCTTCCTCGAACTGGCCCCGCTGGCCGCCGAGGAGATGTACGGGGGCGCCGCGCCCGCCGCCGGGGTGATCGCGGGCATCGGCCGGGTCAGCGGCCGCGAATGCGTGATCGTCGCCAACGACGCCACGGTCAAGGGCGGCACGTACTACCCGATGACCGTCAAGAAACACCTGCGCGCCCAGGAGGTGGCTCTGGAGAACCGTCTCCCCTGCCTCTACCTGGTCGACTCCGGCGGCGCCTTCCTCCCCATGCAGGACGAGGTCTTCCCGGACCGCGACCACTTCGGCCGCATCTTCTACAACCAGGCGCGCATGTCGGGCGCGGGCATCCCGCAGATCGCCGCCGTCCTCGGCTCCTGCACGGCCGGCGGGGCGTACGTGCCCGCCATGAGCGACGAGGCCGTGATCGTGCGCGGCCAGGGGACGATCTTCCTCGGCGGCCCGCCGCTGGTGAAGGCCGCGACCGGCGAGGTGGTGACGGCCGAGGAGCTGGGCGGCGGCGAGGTCCACTCGCGGACCTCCGGCGTCACCGACCACCTCGCGGAGGACGACGCGCACGCGCTGCGGATCGTACGGAACATCGTGGCGACCCTGCCGGAGCGCGCGGCCCTGCCCTGGTCCGTGGAGGCTCCGGAGGAGCCCGTGGTGGACCCGTGCGGGCTGTACGGCGCGGTCCCGGTCGACTCCCGGACCCCGTACGACGCCCGCGAGATCATCGCGCGGATCGTGGACGGGTCCCGCTTCCAGGAGTTCAAGGCGGAGTTCGGGCAGACCCTGGTCACCGGCTTCGCCCGGATCCACGGCCACCCGGTCGGGATCGTCGCCAACAACGGCATCCTCTTCTCCGAATCCGCCCAGAAGGGCGCCCACTTCATCGAGCTGTGCGACCAGCGCGGCATCCCGCTGCTCTTCCTCCAGAACATCTCGGGCTTCATGGTCGGCCGCGACTACGAGGCCGGCGGCATCGCCAAGCACGGCGCCAAGATGGTGACGGCGGTGGCCTGCACCCGGGTCCCCAAGCTGACGGTGGTGGTCGGCGGCTCGTACGGGGCGGGCAACTACTCGATGTGCGGGCGGGCGTACTCGCCCCGCTTCCTGTGGATGTGGCCGAACGCCAAGATCTCCGTGATGGGCGGCGAGCAGGCGGCCTCGGTCCTCGCGACCGTCAAGCGGGACCAGATCGAGGGCGCGGGCCAGGAGTGGCCGGCGGAGGACGAGGAGGCCTTCAAGGCCCCGGTCCGCGCGCAGTACGAGGAGCAGGGCAACGCGTACTACGCCACCGCCCGGCTGTGGGACGACGGGGTCATCGACCCGATGGAGACCCGGCAGGTGCTGGGACTGGCCCTGACCGCGTGCGCGAACGCCCCGTTGGGCGACTCGGGCTTCGGCATCTTCCGCATGTGACGTGTGACGTGAGGACCTCACTGATGTTCAGCACTGTTCTGGTCGCCAACCGCGGCGAGATCGCGGTACGCGTCATCCGCACCCTGCGGCAGCTCGGGGTGCGGTCCGTGGCCGTCTTCAGCGACGCCGACGCGGACGCCCGGCACGTACGGGAGGCCGACACGGCCGTCCGGATCGGCCCCGCCGCGGCCGCCGAGAGCTACCTGTCGGTGGAGCGGCTGCTCGACGCGGCCCGCCGCACCGGGGCCGAGGCCGTCCACCCCGGTTACGGCTTCCTCGCCGAGAACGCGGCCTTCGCACAGGCCTGCGCCGAGGCCGGGCTGGCCTTCATCGGGCCGCCGGCGAGCGCGATCTCCCTGATGGGCGACAAGATCCGGGCCAAGGAAACGGTCAGGGCGGCGGGCGTGCCCGTCGTACCGGGCTCCTCGGGCAGCGGTCTGACCGACGCCGAGCTGACCGCCGCCGCCGTGAAGATCGGCATGCCGGTGCTGCTGAAGCCCTCCGCGGGCGGCGGCGGCAAGGGCATGCGCCTGGTGCGCGACGAGGCGGTGCTGGGCGAGGAGATCGCCGCCGCCCGCCGCGAGGCGCGGTCCTCCTTCGGCGACGACACCCTCCTCGTGGAGCGGTGGGTGGACCGGCCCCGGCACATCGAGATCCAGGTCCTCGCGGACGCCCACGGCAACGTGGTCCACCTGGGCGAGCGCGAGTGCTCGCTCCAGCGGCGCCACCAGAAGGTGATCGAGGAAGCGCCGAGCGTGCTGCTGACGCCGGAGCTGCGGGCCTCGATGGGCGCGGCGGCCGTGGAGGCCGCCCGCTCCTGCGGGTACGTCGGCGCGGGCACCGTGGAGTTCATCGTCCCGGGCGGGGACCCGTCCTCGTACTACTTCATGGAGATGAACACCCGGCTCCAGGTCGAGCACCCGGTCACCGAGCTCATCACCGGGCTGGACCTGGTCGAACAGCAGCTGCGGGTGGCCTCGGGCGCCCCCCTCGGGTTCACCCAGGCGGAGGTCCGGCTGACCGGCCACGCCATCGAGGCCCGCGTCTGCGCGGAGGACCCGGCGCGCGGGTTCCTGCCCTCGGGCGGCACCGTGCTGGCCCTGTCCGAGCCGTCGGGCGGGGCGGTGCGCACCGACTCCGGTCTGACGGCGGGCGTCCCCGTGGGCTCCACCTACGACCCGATGCTGTCCAAGGTCATCGCGTACGGGCCCGACCGGGCCAGTGCCCTGCGGGTGCTGCGGGGGGCGCTGGCCGACACCGTGATCCTCGGCGTCCAGACCAACGCCGGTTTCCTGCGGAGGCTGCTGGCGCACCCGGACGTCGTCTCCGGCGACCTGGACACGGGCCTGGTCGAGCGCGACCTCCCGACCCTGCTGCCGGAGGGGGTCCCGGACGAGGTGTACGCGGCGGCGGCCCTGCTGGCGCAGGTCGGCGGGCCGAAGAGCGCCGGGCCGCAGGGCTGGATCGACCCGTTCGACGCCGCCGACGGCTGGCGCCTGGGCGGCACGCCGGCCTGGACGATCCGTCACTTCCGCCTCTCCGGCCAGGATCCGGTGACCGTCCGCACCCGCCCGGCCTCCTCCGGCTCGGCCACGGAGCTGCTCCGCACCGACGCCGGCCGGGAGCCGGCGGCGCCGGCCCGCGCCCGGGTCGTGGCACGCACCGGCGACACCGTCACCGTGGAACTCGACGGCGTCACGCACCGGTTCAGCCACGCCGCCTCCCCGGAGGGGACCTGGCTGGGCCGCGACGGCGACAGCTGGCACGTGCAGCGCCACGACCCCGTCGAAGCGAACCTCAGCGGCAGCGCCCACGCCGGCGCCGACACCCTGGCCGCCCCGATGCCCGGCACGGTCACCGTCGTCAAGGTCGCCGTCGGCGACCGCGTCGCCGCCGGCCAGAGCCTGCTGGTCGTCGAGGCCATGAAGATGGAGCACGTCATCTCCGCCCCGCACGCCGGCACGGTCACCGAGCTCGACGTGACCCCCGGCACCACCGTCGCCATGGACCAGGTCCTGGCGGTCGTCACCCCGGAAGCCGAGGAGGAGGGCGCATGAGCGGCCTGCCCATGACCGTCCCGGCGCCCGGGCTCCCGGCCCGGGTCCGCATCCACGAGGTCGGCGCCCGGGACGGGCTGCAGAACGAGAAGACGACCGTCCCCACCGCGGTGAAGGCCGAGTTCGTGCACCGGCTCGCCGCGGCCGGGCTCACCACGATCGAGGCCACCAGCTTCGTGCACCCCAAGTGGGTGCCCCAGCTCGCGGACGCGGAGCAGCTCTTCCCGCTGCTCGCCGACGTGCGGGCGGCCCTGCCGGTCCTCGTCCCCAACGAGCGCGGCCTGGACCGCGCGCTCGACCTCGGAGCCACCCGCATCGCGGTGTTCGGCTCGGCGACCGAGACCTTCGCCGCGCGCAACCTCAACCGCACCGTCGCCGAGTCCCTCGCCATGTTCGAGCCCGTCGTGGCCCGCGCCAAGGGGTCCGCCGACCGGCCGGTCCATGTGCGCGGGTACCTCTCGATGTGCTTCGGCGACCCGTGGGAGGGCGCCGTCCCGGTCGACCAGGTGGTCTCCGTGGCCCGGGCGCTGCTCGACCTCGGCTGTGACGAGCTGAGCCTCGGGGACACGATCGGCGTCGCCACCCCCGGCCACGTCCGGGCCCTGCTCTCCGCCCTGAACGCGGCCGGGGTCCCGACCGACCGGATCGGCGTGCACTTCCACGACACCTACGGCCAGGCCCTGTCGAACACCCTCGCCGCGCTCCAGCACGGCGTGACCACGGTCGACGCCTCCGCCGGGGGCCTCGGCGGCTGCCCGTACGCCAAGAGCGCCACCGGCAACCTCGCCACCGAGGACCTGGTGTGGATGCTCGACGGCCTCGGCATCGAGACCGGCGTCGACCTGGCCGCCCTCACCGCCACGAGCGTGTGGATGGCCGAACAGCTGGGACGCCCCAGCCCCTCCCGTACCGTCCGCGCCCTCTCCCACAAGGAGCAGTGACAGACATGTCCCTCGACCACCGGCTCACCCCCGAGCACGAGGAACTCCGCCGTACCGTCGAGGCGTTCGCGCACGACGTGATCGCGCCGAAGATCGGCGACCTGTACGAGCGGCACGAGTTCCCGTACGAGATCGTCGCCGAGATGGGCCGCATGGGCCTGTTCGGCCTGCCCTTCCCCGAGGAGTACGGCGGCATGGGCGGCGACTACCTCGCGCTCGGCATCGCCCTGGAGGAGCTGGCCCGCGTCGACTCCTCGGTCGCCATCACCCTGGAGGCCGGGGTCTCCCTCGGCGCCATGCCGCTCTACCTCTTCGGCTCCGAGGAACAGAAGCGGCAGTGGCTGCCGAAGATGTGCTCCGGGGAGATCCTGGGCGCCTTCGGGTTGACGGAGCCGGGCGCGGGCAGCGACGCGGGCGGCACCCGCACCACCGCCGTCCGCGAGGGCGACGAGTGGGTCATCAACGGCTCGAAGTGCTTCATCACCAACTCCGGTACGGACATCACCGGTCTGGTCACCGTCACGGCCGTGACGGGCCGCAAGGCGGACGGCCGGCCGGAGATCTCCTCGATCATCGTCCCGTCCGGCACGCCGGGCTTCACGGTGGCCGCGCCCTACTCCAAGGTCGGCTGGAACGCCTCGGACACCCGCGAGCTGTCCTTCGACGGCGTCCGGGTGCCGCTGGCCAACCTGGTGGGCGAGGAGGGCCGCGGGTACGCGCAGTTCCTGCGCATCCTGGACGAGGGCCGGATCGCCATCTCCGCGCTCGCCACCGGTCTGGCGCAGGGTTGCGTGGACGAGTCGGTGAAGTACGCCCGGGAGCGGCACGCCTTCGGCAAGGCGATCGGTGACAACCAGGCCATCCAGTTCAAGCTGGCGGACATGGAGATGCGCGCGCACATGGCCCGCATCGGCTGGCGCGACGCGGCCTCCCGGCTGGTGGCGGGCGAGCCGTTCAAGAAGGAGGCGGCGATCGCGAAGCTGTACTCCTCCACGGTGGCCGTGGACAACGCCCGTGAGGCCACGCAGATCCACGGCGGCTACGGGTTCATGAACGAGTATCCGGTGGCGCGAATGTGGCGGGACTCCAAGATCCTGGAGATCGGTGAGGGCACCAGCGAGGTGCAGCGGATGCTGATCGCCCGCGAGCTGGGCTTCTCCGCCTAGCCGCAGGCCCCTTGAGGCGGCGGGTGAGGTGCGGGGGTCCCGGAAATAACCCGGGGCCCCCTTACCGTTTCAGGCCAAGGTTAGGCTAACCTTCCCTCCGAACGGCCCCGTGGCCGCCCTGCGCGTACGAAAGCGGACATCGACATGCCCAAGTCCCGATCCTCCCTCCTGACCCGCCGTGGCCTCATGGCCGCCGGCGGCGCCCTCGGCCTCGTCGCGGCGCTCACCGCGTGCGGCGGCGGCGACACGGCGAAGGGCGACGACAAGGACAAGGGCGGCGCGGCCTCGGGTCCGTGGACCTTCAAGGACGACCTCGGCAAGGAGGTCAGCACCAAGTCCACGCCGAAGAACATCGTGGCCTTCACCGGCACCGCGGCCGCGCTGTACGACTACGGCATCCAGGTCAAGGGCGTCTTCGGCCCGACGAAGACGGCCGACGGCAAGCCCGACGTCCAGGCCGGCTCGATGGACATCTCCAAGGTCGAGATCCTCGGCAACGTCTACGACGAGTTCAACGTCGAGAAGTACGCGGCCCTCCAGCCCGACCTGCTCGTCACCAACACCTGGGACGGCACCCTCTGGTACGTGCCCGAGGCCTCCAAGGACAAGATCCAGCAGCTGGCCCCGGCCGCCGCCATCTCCGTGGGCGGCGACGCCACCCTCGACAAGGCGCTGGCCCGCACCGCGGACCTCGCCAAGTCCCTGGGCGCCGACCTGAACGCCAAGAAGACCGTGGACGCGAAGGCCCGCTTCGAGGCCGCCGCCGCCAAGGTCCGCGAGGCCACCAAGGCCAACCCGGGCATCAAGGTGCTCGTCGGCTCCGGCTCCGCCGACCTGTTCTACGTCTCCACCGCGAAGACCTCCGCGGACCTGAAGTACTTCGAGTCCCTCGGCGTCGAGTTCATCACCCCGGAGAAGCTCGACGAGGGCGGCTTCTTCGAGAGCCTGAGCTGGGAGAACGCCGGCAAGTACAAGGCCGACGTCGTCCTGCTCGACAACCGCACCGGCACCCTGCAGCCCGAGGACCTGAAGGCGAAGGCCACCTGGGCCGAGCTCCCCGCGGTCAAGGCCGGCCAGGTCACCCCGCGCGTGACCGAGCCGATCTACTCGTACGAGAAGTGCGCGCAGATCCTTGAGGACCTCGCGAAGTCCATCCAGGGTGCCAAGAAGGTCAGCTAGTCCAGTCGAGTCCCGGTGCCCGCGGGCGCCGGAGCGACTCCCAGGGGGGATTCTCCGCATGACCACCACCGCCACCGCGTCCGACGCCCCGGCCGTAGCCCACTTCCGGTTCTTCGCACTGGAGGTGCTGCGCACGCGCCGCATCGGCCACTCGTTCCTGCGCGTCACGTTCGGCGGGGAGTCCCTCGCGGACTTCCGCTCGGGCGGCTTCGACCAGAGCCTGTCGCTGTTCCTGCCGCCGGCCGGACGGGAGCACACCGAGCTCCCGTCCACCGACGAGGACACCTGGTTCGGCGCCTGGCGCGGGATGCCGGACGAAGAGCGCCCGGTCATGCGCTCGTACACCGTGCGCGAGCAGCGCCGTACGCCCGAGGGCGCGGACGAGGTCGACATCGACTTCGTCCTGCACGGTGACACCGCCGGGGCAGCGGCCGATGACACGGCGCCCGCCTCGCGCTGGGCCGGCCGCGCCGTCGCCGGCCGCCGGATCCTGGCGATCGGCCCGGCCGTCGCGGAGAACAAGTCCGTGCGGTTCCGGCCGTCGGCCGCCGCCGACGCGATCTGGATGTACGCCGACGAGACCGCCCTGCCGGCCGCGGCCGCGATCCTGGACCGGCTGCCCGCCGGGACCCGGGTGCGGGCCTGGTTCGAGGTCCCGCACGCCGACGACCGGTTGGACCTGGCCACCTCCGCCGAAGCGGACATCACCTGGATCGTGCGCGGGGGCGCCGGCCGGGAGCGCACCGAGCGGGTCCTGGACGCGCTGCGCGCGGACGGACCGGCCGCCGCGCAGGCCCCGTACGTCTGGCTGGCGGGCGAGGCGGGCACCGTGCGCGCCGTGCGCCGCCACTTCGTGCAGGAACGATCCGTCGATCGCCGCGCGGTGCGCTTCACCGGCTACTGGCGACTCGGCGCGAGCGAGGAGGAGTTGCTCGCCGAGGCGTACGCGGGCCGGGCGCCCAGCGAGGACCCGGCGTCCGAGTTGTAGCCGTGCGGGGTGGACTCCCACCCGCCAACTCCCGCTGCGTGCAGGGAATTCACCGTTGGGCCCCGGCTTCCGGCCGGGGCCCAACGGCATTTGGCTTGTAACTTAGGTTAGGCTAGCCTAAGCAACACATCGCCCACCCCCTCTTCCCTGCCGGAGGAAAGTTGATGCGTTCGCATCTGCTCAACGAGACGACCGCGGACCTCTACCGGCGTTCAGTCACCGAGGGAGTCGAGCGCGTGGCCGCCAAACTGGCCACCACGGAGCGCCCCCACACGGGCATATCCGTCGACGAACTCGCCCCCCTCATCAACGGCATCGACCTGGACCGTCCGCTGGAGGACCCGGCCGCCGTCCTCGACGAGCTGGAAGAGGTCTACCTCCGGGACGCGGTGTACTTCCACCACCCCCGCTACCTCGGCCACCTGAACTGCCCGGTCGTCATCCCCGCGGTCCTCGGCGAGGCGATCCTGTCGGCCGTCAACTCCTCGCTCGACACCTGGGACCAGTCCATCGGCGGCACGCTCATCGAGCGCCGCCTCATCGACTGGACCGCCCAGCGCATCGGCCTGGGCCCCGGCGCGGACGGCGTCTTCACCTCGGGCGGCAGCCAGTCCAACTTCCACGCCCTGCTGCTGGCCCGCGACGAGGCCTGCCGGATCATCATGAAGCGGGCCCTGGACGAGGGCCGCGCGCTCGCCAAGTCCGACGTCCTCCCCAAGCTGCGCATCTTCACCTCCGAGGCCAGCCACTTCAGCGTGAAGAAGTCGGCCGCCATGCTCGGACTCGGCTACGAGGCCGTCATCTCCGTGCCCGTGGACCGCAACCGCCGGATGGACACCTCGCTCCTCGCCCTGGAGCTGGAGGACTGCGCCCGCGAAGGCCACTTCCCGATGGCCGTCGTCGCCACCGCCGGCACCACCGACTTCGGGTCCATCGACCCGCTCCCCGAGATCGCCCGCCTGGCCTCCGAGCACTCCGCGTGGATGCACGTGGACGCCGCGTACGGCTGCGGACTGCTGGTCTCCCCCACCCGCCGGCACCTCCTCGACGGCATCGAGCACGCCGACTCGGTCACGGTCGACTACCACAAGTCGTTCTTCCAGCCGGTGAGTTCCAGCGCCATGCTGGTCCGCGACCGCGACACCCTCAAGCACGCCACCTACCACGCGGACTACCTCAACCCGCGCCGGATGGCCGAGGAGCGGATCCCGAACCAGGTCGACAAGTCGATCCAGACCACGCGCCGGTTCGACGCCCTCAAGCTCTGGATGACCCTGCGCGTCATGGGCGCCGACGGAATCGGCTCGCTGTTCGACGAGGTCATCGACCTCGCCGCCGCCGGCTGGGACGTCATCGAGGCCGACCCGCGCTTCGAGGTCGTCGTCGAGCCCCAGATCTCCACCCTGGTCTTCCGCTACTCCCCCGAGGGCGAAGTGCGCCAGGACGTCGTCGACGAGGCCAACCTGCACGCCCGCAAGGCCCTGTTCGCCTCCGGCGAGGCCGTGGTGGCGGGCACCAAGGTCGACGGCAAGCAGTACCTGAAATTCACCCTGCTCAACCCGCAGACCACGACGGCCGACATCGCGGCCGTCCTCGACCTCCTCGCGTCCCACGCCGAGCAGTACCTGGGAGAATCCCTTGTCCACGCCTCGTGAACCCCGCCGGCCCCTCGATTTCATCGGTATCGGCCTGGGGCCCTTCAACCTGGGGCTCGCCTGCCTGACCGCGCCGATCGACGAGCTCGACGGGCTCTTCATCGAGTCGAAGCCGCACTTCGAGTGGCACGCCGGGATGTTCCTGGACGGCGCCCACCTGCAGACGCCGTTCATGTCGGACCTGGTCACCCTCGCGGACCCGACCTCGCCCTTCTCCTTCCTGAACTACCTCAAGGACAAGGACCGGCTGTACTCCTTCTACATCCGGGAGAACTTCTACCCGCTGCGGGCCGAGTACAACGACTACTGCCGCTGGGCCGCGGACCGCCTGGACAACGTGCTGTACTCGACCTCCGTCACCGAGGTCACCTACGACGAGGCCGCCGGTCTGTACGAGGTCCGCACGGACCGGGGCGAGACCCACCGCGCGCGCCGCCTGGTCCTGGGCACCGGCACCCCGCCGTTCGTCCCCGAGGCGTGCGCGGACCTGGGCGGCGACTTCCTGCACAACTCCGCCTACATGCAGCACAAGGCGGAGCTCCAGAAGAAGAAGTCGATCACCCTGGTGGGCTCCGGTCAGAGCGCGGCCGAGATCTACTACGACCTCCTCGCCGAGATCGACGTGTACGGCTACCAGCTCAACTGGGTCACCCGCTCGCCGCGGTTCTTCCCGCTGGAGTACACGAAGCTGACGCTGGAGATGACCTCCCCGGAGTACGTGGACTACTTCCACGCCCTCCCCGAGGACACCCGCTACCGCCTGGAGACCCAGCAGAAGAACCTCTTCAAGGGCATCGACGGCGATCTGATCAATGCGATCTTCGACCTGCTCTACCAGAAGAAGATCACCATGCCGGGCGCGGTCCCCACGACCCTGCTGACGAACACCTCGCTGAACGGCGCGGCCCACGACGCCACCACGGGCACCTACACCCTGGGGCTGCGCCAGGACGAGCAGGAGCGGGACTTCACCCTCGCCACCGAGGGCCTGGTGCTGGCCACCGGCTACAAGTACACCGTGCCGGAGTTCCTGGCACCCGTGCGGGACCGGCTGAACTTCGACGGCCGCGGCCGGCTGGACGCCGCCCGCAACTACACCGTCGACACCACCGGCCGTGCGGTCTTCCTCCAGAACGGCACGACCCACAACCACTCCCTCACCTCCCCCGACCTGGGCATGGCCGCGTACCGCAACGCGTTCATCGTCGCTGAGCTGCTCGGCCGCGAGTACTACAAGGTCGAGAAGTCCATCGCGTTCCAGCAGTTCGCCGCCCCGGAAGGCACGCACGCATGAGCACCACCACCACGGAGATCCTCTACAGCCGCACCGACGCGGCTCTGGGGACCTTCTCCGTCCGCGCACTGGACCCGTTCAAGGACGGCGAGCTCCTGCACGGCTGGGTGACCCACCCCAAGGCCGAGTTCTGGCTGATGCAGGGCATGTCGCTGCCGGACGTCGAGCGCGAGTACATGAAGATCGCCGCGGCCGAGCACCACCAGGCCTTCATCGGCCTGCACGACGGCCGGCCCGCCTTCCTCATGGAGACCTACGACCCGTCCCGGCTGGAACTGGTCGGGCTGTACGACGCCCGGCCGGGCGACGTCGGCATGCACTTCCTCGTCGCGCCCAGCGACGAGCGGCTGCACGGCTTCACCCGCGCGGTCATCACCACGGTCATGGCGGCCGTGTTCGCCGACCCGGCGGCCGAGCGCGTCGTGGTCGAGCCGGACGTCCGCAACACGGCCGTGCACGCCCTGAACGAGGTCGTCGGCTTCGTGGCGGACGGTCCGGTCCAGAAGCCGGAGAAGGTCGCCCTGCTCAGCTTCTGCACCCGCGAGCGGTTCACCGCCGCCACGACCGCCCTGGGGGTGTCGATATGAGCCTCGCCGACGCCGTCTCCCACCTCACCCCGCAGCTGTGGGCCCGCGCCAACCGCGCGTTGGTCCGCAAGGCCCTCGCGGAGTTCTCCCACGAGCGCCTGCTGACCCCGAAGCCGCTGGGCCCCGGCCGCTACGCGGTGCTCAGCGACGACTCCTCGGTCGAGTACCGCTTCGAGGCCGCCCTGCACGCCCTGGACCACTGGGCGGTGGACGAGGCCTCCATCACCCGCCACCGGGACGGCGCCGAGCTCCCCCTGGACGCCCTCGACTTCCACATCGAGATGCGCGAGTCCCTCGGCCTGAGCCCGGAGGTCCTGCCGGTCTACCTGGAGGAGATCTCCTCCACCCTGGCCGGCTCGGGCTACAAGTACACCAAGCCGCAGGTCTCCTCCGCCGTCCTCGCGAAGTCCTCCTTCCAGGACATCGAGACGGGCATGACCGAGGGCCACCCCTGCTTCGTGGCGAACAACGGCCGCCTCGGATTCGGCGTGCACGAGTACCTCGCGTACGCCCCGGAGACCGCGAGCCCGGTCCACCTCGTGTGGGTGGCGGCCCGCAAGGACGTCTCCACCTTCACCGCCGGCGCGGGTCTGGACCACGACTCCTTCATGCGCGAGGAGCTGGGCGAGGAGACCATCGCCGTCTTCGCCGAGCGCCTGTCCTCGCTGGGCCTGGACCTGACGGACTTCCACCTCTTCCCGGTGCACCCCTGGCAGTGGTGGAACAAGACCGCGGTCACCTTCGCGGCCGAGATCGCGAACCAGCGCCTCGTCCTGCTGGGCGAGGGCCCGGACGCGTACCTCGCGCAGCAGTCGATCCGTACGTTCTTCAACCGGAGCGCTCCGGGCAAGCACTACGTGAAGACGGCCATCTCGGTCCTCAACATGGGCTTCATGCGCGGCCTGTCCGCCGCCTACATGGAGGCCACGCCGGCCATCAACGACTGGCTGCACCAGCTGATCGAGGGCGACGAGGTCCTGCGGTCGGTGGACTTCTCGATCATCCGCGAGCGCGCGGCGATCGGCTACCACCACCGCCAGTACGAGCGCGCGACCGACCGGTACTCCCCGTACCGCAAGATGCTGGCGGCGCTGTGGCGCGAGTCGCCGGTCAACTCGATCCAGGGGGACGAGCGCCTCGCCACGATGGCGTCCCTCCTCCACGTGGACGCCGAGGGCAAGTCCTTCGTCGGCGCGCTGATCGCGGAGTCGGGCCTGAGCCCCGCCGAGTGGCTGCGCTCGTACCTGCGCGCCTACCTGGTTCCCCTGCTGCACTGCTTCTACCAGTACGACCTCGCGTACATGCCGCACGGCGAGAACACCATCCTCGTCATCGAGGGCGGCGTCGTGAAGCGGGCGATCTTCAAGGACATCGCCGAGGAGATCGTCGTCATGGACCCCGACGCGGTCCTGCCGCCGGCGGTCGAGCGGGTCCGGGCGGACGTACCGGAGGACATGAAGCTGCTGTCGATCTTCACGGACGTCTTCGACTGCTTCTTCCGCTTCCTCGGCTCGATCCTCGCGGCGGAGGGCATCTGCGAGGAGGACACCTTCTGGCGTGCGGTCGCCGAGTGCGGCCACGCGTACCAGGACTCGATGCCGCAGCTCGCGGAGCGCTTCGAGCGGTACGACCTGTTCGCGGAGGAGTTCCAGCTGTCCTGCCTGAACCGCCTCCAGCTGCGCAACAACAAGCAGATGGTCGACCTCGCCGACCCGTCCGCCGCGCTCCAGCTGATCGGCACCCTCAAGAACCCCGTCGCGGCCCACGCCCGGCGGTAAGGCCGGACGGGCGCGCTTCCCCGGATACGTCCCTCGGGAGCGCGCCCGTCCACCCCGATGGGACGCTACGACCACGGCACGTCGGGCGCCCGGTGGTAGGTGACCTTCTGCGCGTCGAGCCGGGGGCCCTGCGCCGCGAGGCGCCTGCTGTACGAGGCCCAGTCGAGCGCGCCGGCCGGCGACCAGCCCAGCTCCGCCAGTCCCAGGACCCGGGGGAAGGCCATCAGCTCCCAGTCCCCGCGCGTGGCGATCGTCTCCGTCCACAACGGGGCCTCCACGCCCAGCACCGCGGATTCCGGTACTCCCGCCAGGTAGTTCCCCGGGTCCCAGGAGTAGGCCCGCCGCACCGGCACGTAGCCGGCCCAGGCCAGCCCCGGCTTCGTCGCCGCGTCGTACTTCATGTCCAGGTAGAGCCGGTCCGCCGGCGACAGGATCAGCCGGTGCCCCGCCGCGGCCGCCGCGCTCACGGCCGCCTTCTCCGCGGCCGGGGTCCGATCGTGCCCCCAGTACTGGATCACCGCCCCGTCCGCCGGACGGGCCGCCGCCAGCTGGTGCCAGGCCACCACCGTCTTGCCGTGCCGTGCCACCACCGCCTGGGCCCGGTCCATGAAGGCCGCGTAGTCCGCCGCGGACGTCCGGTGCGCCTCGTCGCCGCCGATGTGCAGGTAGCGGCCCGGCGTGAGCGCGGCCAGCTCCCCGAGCACGTCGTCGATGAACTCGTAGGTCCGCTCCTTGCCGACGCAGAGGGAACTGAAGCCCACCTTGGTCCCGGTGTACCGCTCGGGGGCCTTCCCGTCGCAGGTCAGCTCCGGATAGGAGGCCAGGGCCGCGTTCACGTGCCCCGGCATGTCGATCTCCGGGACCACGTCCACGTACCGCTCCCCCGCGTACGCCACGAGCTGCCGGTAGTCGTCCTTCGTCCAGTAACCGCCCGGACCGCCGCCGACCTCGCTGCCGCCGCCGTACTCGGCCAGCCGCGGCCAGGAGTCGACGGCCAGGCGCCAGCCCTGGTCGTCGGTCAGGTGCACGTGCAGGGTGTTGACCTTGTACTGGGCGAGCTGGTCGACGTACCGCTGGACCTGCTCCACCGTGAAGTGGTGCCGCGCGATGTCGATCATCGCGCCCCGGTACGCGAAGCGGGGCCGGTCGGTGACCGTGCCCCCCGGCACCGTGCCCGGCCCGGACTGCGGGAGGAGCTGCCGCAGGGTCTGCCCCGCGTGGAACAGCCCGGCCGGCGTCCGGGCGGTGAGCGTGACCCCGCCCGGGCGGGACTCCAGCCGGTACCCCTCGTCGCCGACCCCCTCGGTCTCCTCGTCGATCCGGAGCCGGATCCCGTCCCCCCGGGACCCGTCGACCACCGGCAGCGGCAGCCCGCTCGGGCCGCGCAGCTGCTCCGCGAGGAGTTCGCCGACCTTGCGGACCCGCTCGTCGGGTCCCGGGCCGGTCCGGATGACCGTGCCCGGCCCGAAGGTGTACCCGGGACCCTCCGCCCGCGCCGATACGGGGGCGGGCAGCAGCCGTTCGAAGGGGGCGAGGGCGGCGGGCGGGTCGTCGCCGGGTCTGGCGTCGTCCCCGCCGCGGGCGGTGGTGCAGGCCGTGAGCAGGGCCGGGGTCAGGCCGAGGGCGAGGAGGGGGCCGAGCGTGCGTCGCAGGACTCTCATGCGCCCAGGTATAGGCCAAGGGGGCCGCTGAGACCGGTGCGCGAATCCCCGGACGGCGGAAATCATCCGGAAGGACGGCACATGGACCTTCGGCGGGGCGACCCGCTCCGGTCGGGCGTCCTCACGGTGGAGGTGTGCACGGCGGCCACGCGGGGCGTTTTGCGCGGTTTCTCACCGGATCTATCCATTCCCCTGGTCCAGACCATCGATATCCTGCCCGGAATCGGGCAGGATCTTTGCTTTCACCGACGTCTCCGGCCAGTATCTACGGGTGCTCGATCGCCGCCCGTCGCATGACGACCTCGTCGACCACCTGGTGCGCAGCACCGCGCTGCAGCGCGGGGAGGCCGCCCGGGTGGTGCTCGACGTGCTCGCCTACTTCGACGAGACGACCGAGGAGTTCGTCCGCCGCCGCCACCGGGAACTGCAGTCCGGCGGAGCGGTGAACGCGGAGATCTTCGAACGGATCGCCGCCGAACTGCCGCACCGCGCCGTGGCGCCCCCGGAGCTCTCGCTCCGGCAGCTGCGCCGCATCGTCTACGGCTGACCGGACGCGGCATCGAGCACGGGCACGAACCGAACTTCAGGAGGGGCAGAACCGTATGTGCGGAATCGTCGGTTACATCGGCAAGCGTGACGTGGCACCACTGCTGCTGGAAGGCCTGCAGCGGCTGGAGTACCGCGGGTACGACTCCGCGGGCATCGTCGTGAACAGCCCGAAGGCCTCCACCTTGAAGGTGGTCAAGGCCAAGGGCCGGGTACGCGAGCTGGAGTCCCGCGTCCCCAAGCGCTTCGCCGGCACCACCGGCATCGCCCACACCCGCTGGGCCACGCACGGCGCCCCGAGCGACATCAACTCGCACCCGCACCTCGACACCGAGAACAAGGTCGCCGTCGTCCACAACGGCATCGTCGACAACGCCGACGAGCTGCGCGCCAAGCTGACGGCCGATGGCGTCGTCTTCGTCTCGGAGACCGACACCGAGGTCATCGTCCACCTGATCGCCCGCTCCGAGGCCGACTCCCTGGAGGAGAAGGTCCGCGAGGCCGTCAAGGCGATCGAGGGCACCTACGGCATCGCCGTCATGCACGCCGACTTCGCCGACCGCATCGTCGTCGCCCGCAACGGCTCCCCGGTCGTCCTCGGCATCGGCGAGAAGGAGATGTTCGTCGCCTCGGACGTCGCCGCGCTGGTCGCCCACACCCGCCAGGTCGTCACCCTCGACGACGGCGAGATGGCCACCCTCAAGGCCGACGACTTCCGCACCTACACCACGAGCGGCGCGACCACGACGGCCACGCCGGAGACCGTGGAGTGGGAGGCCGCCTCGTACGACATGGGCGGCCACGACACGTACATGCACAAGGAGATCTCCGAGCAGCCCGACGCGGTCGACCGCGTGCTGCGCGGCCGGATCGACGACCGCTTCAACACCGTGCACCTGGGCGGCCTGAACCTGGACCCGCGCGAGGCGCGCGGCATCCGCCGGGTCAAGATCCTGGGTTGTGGCACCTCGTACCACGCCGGTCTCATCGGCGCCGGCCTCATCGAGGGCATGGCCCGCATCCCGGCGGACGCCGAGCCGGCCTCCGAGTTCCGCTACCGCAACCCGGTCGTGGACCCCGACACCCTGTACATCGCGGTCTCGCAGTCCGGTGAGACGTACGACGTGCTCGCGGCCGTGCAGGAGCTCAAGCGCAAGGGCGCCCGCGTCCTCGGCGTGGTCAACGTGGTCGGCTCCGCCATCGCCCGCGAGGCCGACGGCGGCGTGTACGTGCACGCCGGCCCGGAGGTCTGCGTCGTCTCCACCAAGTGCTTCACCAACACGGTCGTGGCCTTCGCGCTGCTGGCCGTGCACCTGGGCCGGATCCGCGACCTGTCGGTCACCGACGGCAAGCGGATCATCGAGGGCCTGCGCAAGCTGCCCGCGCAGATCCAGGAGATCCTGGAGGGCGAGGACGAGATCAAGAAGCTCGCGGCCGAGTACGCCGAGGCCAAGTCGATGATGTTCATCGGCCGGGTCCGCGGTTACCCGGTGGCCCTGGAGGCCTCGCTCAAGCTCAAGGAGATCTCCTACATCCACGCCGAGGCCTACCCGGCCTCCGAGCTCAAGCACGGTCCGCTCGCACTCATCGAGCCGGCCATGCCGACCGTCGCGATCGTCCCCGACGACGACCTGCTGGAGAAGAACCGCGCGGCGCTGGAGGAGATCAAGGCCCGCAGCGGCCGCATCCTCGCGGTCGCCCACCGCGAGCAGGAGAAGGCGGACCACACCATCCTCGTCCCGAAGAACGAGGACGAGCTGGACCCGATCCTGATGGGCATCCCGCTCCAGCTCCTGGCGTACCACACCGCCCTGGCCCTGGGCCGGGACATCGACAAGCCGCGCAACCTGGCCAAGTCGGTCACGGTCGAGTAGTCCACACCGCACGGCGCACGCGTACGGCCCCCGGAACATCCCGGGGGCCGTTCGCGTGCCCCTCCGCTGCCTCGACCACGTCGGCGGGCGCGGGACCCCGTGACCGGTCTCTTTCATCCGGAGCAGGATGTTGCGATCGGCCACCGTCGCGCCGTCGCCGATCCAGGCCCGCTGCCTTCCGAAGCTGCCCCCGGGCGCGCGCACTCGGCGCACCCGGACCGGCCGGGGCCGAGGCCGTTCCCACGACGCTTTCGTCTCTCGCCTGCTGGCGACGCCTCAACAAGCCCGACTCGTGATCGCGTTACGAGCTCTGTGCACGCGAACACGCAGAGCCCCGAGCGGGAAATTCAGTGACGCTGCTCACGCATCGCTCGCGCAATTTCGTGCATTTCAAGCCGTCGTCACCCCGTCAGCCCCTCAAGCCCCTCCTGGCCAGCATTCAAGTTGACCTGAAAGATCTCTCACGCAGAGTGAGGCCGTGAGTGGACTCCACTATTCCGCCACGAACGAGAGGGGAAAGGTTCCAGTCTATCCCTTTTGCCCCCACCTCGCTGAATCCGTGCGCATTACACACACCCGAGGGGCAAAGGTTTTTATTCAGACACGAGGCCGAAAAAGCACTCGCAATGGACACAAGATCGACTGTCGTGGAAAGGTAAAGCTCAGTTCACGGGCCAATTCAGCACGACAGAAAAGCCGGTGGAGCAGAGCGCTCTGCTCGACTGCCTGGAAAGCTGTCGTGGCTCGTGAACAACAAGGGACCTCACGATGTCCCGGTGCATCTTTCCTTGGTGCATTATCTGAAATGCAGTCCTGGGCATGACCAGCCCAGGCGTCAATCCTGGGTAATGACCAACCCAGGTAAAGGGGGAAAAATGAACAAGATCATTGCGACGGCTGGAATCGCCGCCGGCGGCGTGGCGCTCATGCTCGGCATGCAGGGCACGGCGCAGGCCGCAGCACCGCGTGTCGAGGCGCCGACCGCGGTCTCTCAGGACACCGGTGCGCAGCCGATGGCGATCGGCGGACTCGGCAAGGCCCTGGGCAAGGTCGGTGTTCACGTCAAGGCCGCGTGCCCCTCGGTGGCCAAGTCCGCCGGCCAGGTGGCGGGGAACTTCATGGGCAGCGTTGCCCCGGTCACCAAGATCGACGGTGCGAGCCAGATGGACACGGTCTTCGACAAGTGACCAGTCACATCAAGGCCAGGAGGGCAGCGCTGCTTGTCGGCGCTGCCCTCCTGGGCGCCTACCTCTCGGTCGCAGCGTTCTCACAGATGCCGCTCAATCCCGTCAAGCTGCGCTATTACGACAGAGTCAACAGCGTCATGCAGCCCTATCTCGCCCAGAACTGGATGCTCTTCGCCCCCGATCCGCTGTCGGACGAACGGGGCATCCTTGCGCGGGCCAGGTGCAGCGACGGCCACGTGACCGACTTCTACAACGTCACGCGGCCGTACGTGGAACGGGAACAGAACGACCGTTTCTTCGCCTCCCGCACGAACCGGCTCGTCAGCGGGACGATCTCTCAGCTGAACAATAGCGATCCCATCCTGGACAGGATGAGAAAAAGTGAGGAGGAGAGGAAGCAGCCAGTAATCCCTCTTGCCCCGTATGAGAAGACCACCCGCGAACAGGCAGAAAAATTCCTGTCTCGCTTCTCACTGAGGCAGCTCGCCGATGTCTGTTCCGGAAATCCCGTCGCCGCCGTTCAGGTACGCGCCTACGTCCACACGCTTCCGCCGTGGTCCAAGCGCAAAGACCCCTCGGCTGTTGGCGAGGCGACTGTCCAGGACTTGTCATGGCAGGAGGCCGGCGCACTGAAATGAAGCAATTGATCTCTGTCATCGATAAATGGGGCACCAATCCTGTCAGCTTGCTGGGCGTGTCCGGGACCCGCGCTCTCCTCGGATTCGTCGGCCTCATGTACTACGTCAGTCAGTATTCCGACCGGGAATACCTGTTCGGACCCGACGGCGCCCTTCCCTGGCACGATTTCACGGCCAACATAGCCGAGAACAATTCCTTCAGCCTTTACGCCCTCAGCGGTTCGGAAACATGGTTCGAAATCGTGTTCCACCTGGGCCTCCTCCTCGCCTTCTTGGCAATGCTGGGAATCGGCGGAAGGCTGGGGCTGGCCCTTCACTGGGTCTTCCTGTGGTCCATCTACGAGCGCCAGCCGTCACTCCTGGACGGCGGGGACAACCTGGCCTACCTCGTTATCCCCATGCTCCTGCTGACCCGCTGCTACGACCGCTTCTCGTTCCCCACCGGCCTGCTGAGCAAGCTCGTCCACCGCATCCCCGGTGCACTGCGGTCCCTGGCGACGCCACTGCACAACATCGGCGTTCTCGCCATCGCCCTGCAGATCTGCCTCGTCTACATCGTCAGTGGTCTCTACAAAATCCAGGGCCAGATGTGGCAGGACGGCACCGCTCTCTTCTACGTGCTACGGGTTCCCGAATTCACTTTCCCCGGCCTGTCGCACCTGGTCTACGAGAATGACTTCCTGGTCATCTCCGGCACCTACGCCACTGTGATCTTCCTCGTTTACTTCCCTCTGGGCCTTCTGGTCCCCGCGCTCCGTCCATGGGTCGCAGTGATGTCGATCGGATTCCACCTCGGGATCGCACTCCTGATGAACCTGACCGGTTTCGCGCTGACGATGGTGGCGTGCGACCTGGTGTTTCTGAGCGCGGGGCTGAGTGAGGCCCTCGCCCGCGGCACCGTGCTGGCCGACAGGGTGCGTTCCCGGTTCGGCCCCACCAAGACCGCCGAGGTGAAGAGCGAACCTGCCAACCCCCTGCTACCGGAGAAGGTCTCCTAGCCCTACGGGACCCCGTGACCACCGGGCGCCGGCGGCACATGCGCCACGCGCACGGAGGCGGTCCAGGGAAGCGAAACCACGGGCACACACCTCTCTGACCTGCGTGGCTCAAATGCGGCAGCGCAATTCCGGCACCTGCCTATGCTCGGGAGCGCCGGTCCCCATCACCGGGCCGGCCAGGAACAAGGAGCTGACAGTGGAATCGACACCGCCCCACGGCCCCCAGCGGAATCTGGGCAGCATGGTCGGTCTCTTCTGGGTCGGAGTGGACGGCCCGTACGTGGGTATGCCGCCCGTCGAACCGAATCCGGGCGTGCTCCTGTCGCCCGCGGGCCCGCAGCTTGTCGGTCCCGAACCGCTGCGATGGAGCTGGTCCGACGTTACGGATCTGCGGGTGACCGAAGCGCCGGTCCGGTCAGCGGCCACCCGATGGGCAACCCGCGCCGCAACCTTTGCTGCGGCAGCCTTGGACGCATGGGTTCCCGACAGCCCGGCGGAGATGACCGTGGTGATCGTCACGGGAAGCGACGAGATCGCTACGCCGGTCTATTCCGGTGCCTCGTCGGCATACACCCAACGGGAAGTCGATCTCTCGCTCGGGCTGCTGGCACGCATGGTGCGAGGCGAATTCTCACCGTCGGTCATGTCCGACTGGTGGGAGAAGACGCAGCCGGGCGAAGTGCTCCGGTCGCGGCACCGCGAGAGCCTCCTGGAGGAATGGCTGTCCACGGGGTGAAACACCGACCTCTTCCACACGGCTGAGATGTGGCGAGTCTCCCGGGGCCGCTCCCGCTGTCCTGCCCACCACTGACGAGAGGGGACTCTCACCATGGACAACATCACATCCGACGGCGTGACCAGACCGCACACCGTCCTGGCTTTCGACGGCGACTGCGGCTTCTGCCAGGCCGCCGTGCAACAGATCCGCGACCGCGCCCGGCCCCGGATATCCGCCGCCACTTGGCAATCACTCCCCGAGCACCTGACGCAGCCGCATCTCCTGCGACTGGACCGGGAAGTCCTGCTCTTCGTCGTCGACAGCCCACGCTGGGGTGGTGCGGACGCTCTCGCCCGCTTCCTCGGGTCCTCTCCGACCCGCCGCTACCGTGCGGTGGCCCTCTTCCTGCGGCTACCCGGCATCAGCCTGATCGCTCACCGGACCTACCGGTGGGTTGCTGCAAACCGGCACCGGATGCCCGCTGGAACCGCCGCCTGCGCGCTTCCCCGCCCCTCACACTGAGAGCACCCATGTCCTCGGTTCCCACCTGCATCTTCAGCAGCAACCAGGCCCCCCAGGTCCTCCACGGCCACGCAACGGACCTCTATGTACAGCTCGGTTCGCTGAGCAAAGTACTCACTGGGACGGTGTTGGCCCAGCTGGCTGCGGCAGGAACAGTCAACATGGATGCCCCTCTGGACGAGTTCCTACCGGTCCCCCCGAACACCGGCATCACTTTGCGGCATCTCGCCCTGCACACCTCCGGCTTGCCCCGAGTCCCTCCATGCCTGCGGCGGCGCGACCCCTACCTCACATTCGACGCGGCAGCCTTGCGGACGGTGCTCGGAAAGCTGGACTCCCTCACCACCGCCGAACCGGGCGCCACCGAGGAGTACTCCAACCTTGGGTACGCCATGCTCGGTGCGGCGCTCGTTGCTGCTGCGGGTATGCCATACCAGGAACTTCTGACCCGGTACGTTCTCGCACCTCTGGATATCGGGGAGGTGACGACCGCTCCTCCGCCGGACAAAAGCCTGTACAGCCGCGGCCTCTTCGGACGGCCGCGCCGCCCCTGGACCATGACCGGCGCGATCCTGCCCGCCGGGGGACTCTGGGCCACCCCAAGGGCCGTCGCCCGCCTGGTGCCCGCACTCCTCGTCGACCGGAAACTGGGAGATCCTGCGCTCTCCTGGCAGAGGGCCGGACGCTTGCTCTGGCACAACGGCGCCACCGGCGACGCGTCGATCTTCACCGGGGCGCTTCCTGACGGCAGCTGGGTGCTGGTGCACCGCCTCAGCGGACGAGTGAACCGCACCGACGAACTGGCCATCGCTCTCTTGAAACAGTTCGCACCCAGTCCATCCGACGAGCAGCCGTCGGATGGTGCCCGGCAATAATCGCCGCCGCCCCACGCCCCGCTGACGCCAGAGCCTTCGACCGGCTGTCGCGAAGAGCCGCCCGCGGAGTGGCGGCGCGGTCTCTCACAGCGGGCGCGTTGACTCTTGGACGCCGCCGAATGAGTGGCACGCCAGACGGATCCGCACCATGCAGACGGTGCACCTGCCGGGCCTTCTGCACCAGAGCGACTACGCCCGGGCGATCTTCGCCTCGGCCGTTCCGCCGCTTCCGGCATCCGAGGTCGAGCTGCGCGTCACCCACCGGCTCTCGCGGCAGCAGGTCCTGGAGGGCGCGAATGCCCCCGCGTACGTCGGCTACGTCCACGAAGCGGCCGTACGCATGCAGTTCGGCGGCCGGCGGGCGACGCACCCAACCGACGCACCTTTGTCAGATGTCCGAGCGACCCGACATCAGTCCGCGCGTGCTGACAGTGGGGGCCGGCGAGTTTCCAGGGGCCGGGCACGCCGTGATGTACGCCCATGGCCGGTACCCCAACTGGACACGGTCCAGCTGGATTCGGCCCACGGACCGGAATTCACACATGCCGAAGCACAGTGGTCCAAGTACGACGCGCACCTGAGCTGGATGGACGAGCATGCCCTCGACGAAACGGCTTCGCGCGACTTCATCCACGGCATCGCCCGCCGACTCCGAGGAGCCCGCCATGCCTGATATCGCGTGGGAAGAAACCTTCTGCGGCGAAGGCAACAACTGACAGACGTCCGGACACCGGGCAGATCGCGGGGAGCCGCCCGCCCGGCCGTCGCGGTACCTGCAGGAGCACGACCGCGTCCACATCGCTGATGAGCTGATCTCCGCCTACCTGGGATCGTCGCTTTCCCAGGGGTAGACGAAGAGGCCGGGCCGGATGCCCCATACGTTGAGAACGGTGCTCAGCTCAGACTCGTCCGGGGCGTCGGCGGACCTGATGAGGGCTGCCCCGAGGTCGTAGTCGAAGCCGTCAATGTGCTCGTGGTCGTACTCCCAATGCTCCAGCCGAAAGCTCCGTTCCACGTCGCTGCGAACCCATCCCTCGTCCCGGGCCCGGACATCCGGCTCGCTCCGCGCGGGACGGATGTCCACGAACGCGCGGCGATCCGGTCGCGATGCCGGGACTTCCACGACCAGCCGCCTCCCCAGTCGCAGCGCGGTCAGTTTGTCCGTCGGCCAGTCCGATCCGTCATTCATGCGGCTCATCTGTTCCCGTCCGTTGAGGGCTCAGGGGCCCGGGCGGGACCTCTGCGAACGCCCAACCCCGGACTCGCCGGAGCGCGGTGCAATCCCACCGACGACGCAGCAGTGGGGGGGGGGGGGGCGGCCCGGGCCGGCCCCGCCGGGGCAGGGGGCGCCCCCCCCCCCCCGGGGAGCCGGGGGGGCGCCCCCGGGGGAGGGGCACCCCCCCGGGGC